>DASZFN010000311.1:0-7592 GCA_035939715.1 Gemmataceae bacterium
GCTCGCCGTATAGCCGGGGGACGAGCCAATCACCAGTGCGCAGAAATTCTCTGGCAATGAGCGCGCGCAGGTTCTCCGTGCGCCAGAGATCGCCGGTATTGATGCCTGGAAAAAACAGCACAAAGCAGAAGAGTGTAAGCAAGAGCGGATACGGCCACCACAGGTCTAGCGGTTGGCGGGGGTCGCGAATTTTGGACGTTGCGAACTGCGGTTCCTCGAGCTGGATAAGCTGCCCGACCTGGAGTTGGGTCATGCGCAGCCTCCGTGCTGCTTACCCCTACGGATCTTGGTATTTGCAGATGCTAGTAAATTGAGTAGTTTTTCGCCAGACGGACCTTCCTCTTCTCGCCAATGGACTGGGAAAGCAATGGCTCCGGATAAGCGATGTGGCCGGCTCTGGGATTGCGTATGGTTTCTGGCTTTTGCCGCCGCTTCGTCGGTTTGGTGTGTCACGGCGTCACGGCAACTTGGCGCTACCTTCGATGAGCCGGTCTATCTCCAGCGCGGCCTGGAACATTGGCGGACCGGCAGCAGCAGCGGCCTGATCCGCATGGGCACCATGCCCTTAGCCGCGGACGTGCAAACCTTGCCGATCTACCTCTGGGAGCGCTGGCACGGCGTCCAGGTCGATCCACTGCGGGATTGGGAACAGGTTATCCCCTGGGCGAGGGCAGGAACCCTTGTTTTCTGGTGGCTGCTGCTCTTTTACGCTGGGCGCACGGGCAGGCTACTGGCAGGGGCGTGGGCAGGGCGTCTGGCAATCGCCGTCCTGGCCTGCGAGCCGAGTTTGCTGGCTCACGCGGGCCTGGCGACGACTGACATTGCGATCAGCGCATGTCTTCTGGCCTTCGTCTATCATTTCCGCGCGGGCCGTGACGCGGGTTGGCTGCGCCGCGTCGGCCTGCCGGCATTCTGGTTCGGCGCCGCGGTGCTCGCCAAGGCTTCGGGATTGGTGTTCGGCGGCATCTGCCTGATCGTTTTGGAAGTCGAACGGCTGGCGCGACATGGTTCCTTTCACAAGGACGTTACGGCCAACTGGGGCACATATTGCCGATATATCTGGAGCCAGACCAGGCCCATGCGTCGCGACATGGTGCAGATCGTCGCCGGCGGCATGCTGCTGACCTTCCTCTACTGCGGCTGCGATTGGCAGGCTCAGCCGTCCTTCGTCGCCTGGGCGCAGGGTTTGCCCGACGGCGCGAGCAAGCAGATCGCCGTCTGGTCGGCGGAGCACCTGCGCATCTTCAGCAATGCCGGGGAAGGCATCATTCGACAGGTGAAACATAACTTGCACGGCCACGGAGCGTTTCTGCTGGGCCGGAGTGAGCCGCGCTCGTTGTGGTATTATTTCCCGGTCCTGTTGACGATCAAGTTGACGGCGCCGCTGTTGCTTGCGCCTTTGGCGCTCCTCGTGTTGCACGCCCGCGCCCTGGCAAACTGGGCGTTCTTGACGTCCGCGGTGCTGGTCCTTTTCAGCTTCACCTGGCATGTGCAAATCGGCATTCGGCTGGTTCTCCCGGTGGTCGTGCTAGGTGTCGTGGGAACGACTGCGGCCGTGGTGAACGCCTGGCACGCTAGCTCATGGTTGTGGAAAAGGCGTCTGGTTGCCTTGGGAAGCGGGGCCGGAGTGGTTTGGGCGGCGACGGCGGCTCTCCTCGTTTGGCCACATGGGCTCTGTTATGTCAATGAGTTGTGGGGCGGCACGGCACAGGGCTATCGGCTGGTTAGTGATGCCAATTATGATTGGGGACAGGGCCTGCCCGAGCTGACGCACTGGCAACAGCAACATGGCCTGGAGTGGTTGGATGTCTGGTACTTCGGCACCGATCCGACGGTCATACGGCGGCCCTTGCAGGTGATCCCTTTCCATGTTCTACCGATTCAGAAGCCTGAGGATGTGCTGCCTTATGTCCGCGGGCGCCTGTTGGCGGTGGGCACGACGTTACAGTACGGCGCTCCCGGTCTAACAGAAGCCCATCGGCAGGCGGCGGCCTTGCTCGCCACACGCCGTCCCGTGGCGCGGACGACGACGTTCTTGATCTACGATTTCACGCAAGACGAGCGGGCCAGTATCTCAACGCGCGAGTGAATGGGATTCCAGGCCGTCGCTGGAGTCGAACGGTTCAATCAGGAAAACGTCCGTGCGCTCGTACAGGTGCAGCTCGGCCAGGCGGCCCTGGGCGGCGGCATAGCGCTGTCCCATCCGTAACCGCTCCTGCGCTGTGCTGCCCGTGAGGAGGAGCCAAACCCGCGCCTGTGTGGGAAAAGAGGCGTCTTCCAGGGATACGTAGTCACTGCGGCAGTGCCGAAAATAATAGAGATATTCCCAGGAGTTGCCGACCATGAGATCGCCGGGCCGGCGGTGGGCCAGAACATAGGCGGAGGCGCCGGCGCAGTCCGCGCGTCCCCACGGCACAATGACATGTTGAACCGCGCTCGCCGCCGGAATCAACAAAAGCACCAGCAACAACAGCGCGCCGATCTGGCTGCGCGCGCGCAGCCAGGCCAGGGCAACGGGCACTCCGGCGGCGACCAGAAGAAGCAGGGCCGGCACGGCAAAGACCATGATCCGTGCTCCGCCATACGGATAGGCGCGGCCGCAGGCCGCCAGGAAAGCCAGCAGCATCGGCACCAGCAGCAGGGACAGTAAAGACCATTGCCGACGGCGCGCGAAATACACCGCGCCGATAATGCCCAGCAACACCAGCGGCTGCCCCGCAGGCGGGCAGGCATAGCGAAACACCTCGCACGTGGACGCGACCGCCCACAGCGGCACCTTCCATGGCCTGTCCCAAGGCGCGAACAGGTCGAGCCAGCATTGCGTCATTGGCCCGCAGCGCTGCGCATGAATCGGTCCTATCAGCAGCAGGGCAAACGTTCCGAAGACGACTGCGCCCAACAGCCCATAGCCGAGCCAAATACCCAGCGAACGCCGTTGCTGCCACACAGCCGGCAGCAGGGCGACCAGCAACCCGCCCAGCAGAAAACAGCCCGGGTATGTCAAAAAGATAATGACCGGCGCGATCAGAGTGTAAAGCACCAGCTGCCAACCGAGGCGCCAGGACGATGACGAGCAATAAAGTGCGAGCAGGACCGTGGCGCTGAGAAGATCCACAGAGTACGGCTTGGCCTCGCAGGCATGCCAGAGAATCGTATCCGCACACGCGAACGGCAGGACAGCCCAGGGTACCGCCTCGGGAGTCAGCAATCGGCGGGCGACGAATGCCATCAGGACCAGCGCCAGGCAACTAGCCAGAAACGACACCAAGCGCAAGGCATAGGTGCCGTCGCCCAGCATCAGGAAGACCGCTCGTTCGATCCAGAGAAAGAGAGGCGGGGCGCCTTCGGCAAAGAAGAGAGGGCCGAGAAGCTCGGTAAAATTCTTGCCGATGGCGTTGAGAACCAGCGCCGCCTCATCATGCCACATGGATGGGTTGCGGCCATAGTGAAAGACACGCAGGCAAAGGCCTAGAATGACAAAGCATCCGGTCCAGAAGCCAGGCCTCTTTTCCCAGGGCATGCGGTACATCGCGTGGACTTCTCCGAGTGAGGACGGAATTCTTTCCCAAGGTAAAGTCGGCAAATACCACGCTTAGGCATGCAGGGCAAGATTAAGTGAATTCATCGTCGGCCAAATTCACGGGTGCAGCTTAGAAACTCGGATATGATTAGAGGTGTTCTTTACCTAGGGAGGCCGTTCATGTTCACGCGTGAGTTTTGGCAGAACCGTGCTAAATTTCCGCGCGCCGAACTCGCGAAATATTGCGGGCAATGGGTGGCATTCAGCGCCGATGGCCTTCGAATCGTCGCAAGCGCCGATACGCTGGAGGCGCTGGAATCTTGGATAGAAAAAGCCGGGGAGAATGCAGAGCAGCTCATGTTTGAAGGTGTCCCCGCACCAGAAGATGACACGCATCTCGGCGCGGAGGAAGTGTGCTAGTGCCTGCAAGAGCGACAGTATCTCATTCCTTGCTTTCTTGGCCTGCTGCGGCCAGGATTCCAGCGAGGTCGGCCTGAGGCCAGAGATACCACACCCGCGGGACGGCCGCGTTGGAAAGCCGCTCCGGATCGAGAAGGGAAACCTGAGGCGGCCGGGCCTTGGCATCCAGGAAAGCGGTGAGCAGGCCTATCGGCCGTTCGTACAGGATGACGTGGTAGTCGTCGCCGAGGTTGGCTGACTGTCGGGCGATCTTGAGGGCGTCGTCGAGGTAGCCGATCTGGTCGATCAGGCCGTACTGCTTGGCCTCGTCCGAGGTCCAGATGCCGCCGTCCGCGCGGTAGCGTGTGAACTCCACATGCCGGCTGCGCTCCTTGCCGGAGCGGATCGGCAGGTCCTTGCGGATGGCAATATCCTCTTGGAGCTTGCCCTTGAGGCCGGGCCGGCCTTGCTCTACGACGTGCAGGAACTGCAGATAGGAATGATCGATCAGGTCCTGCCACATCTGCCGCTCGTGCGCTGACATTTCCGTGAACGGCGAGCCACTGTACTTGAGATCGCCGTCCTTGATCACGCGCATGTTGAAGCCGATTTTCTTGCTTAATTCCGTGACGTCAGGGAGCGACGCATACACGCCGATAGAGCCGGTGGCCGTGGTGGGTTCTGCCAGAATCGTCTTCGCGGGCATGGAAATGTAATAGGCGCCGGAGGCGGCGATGCTGGCCATGGACACGACCAGCGGCTTCGGAGAGGTCTTCTTTTCCGGATCGCCGTCGCGGAGGTCGGTGAGGCGCTTGTACAGATCATCGCTGGCCGTGATGGTCCCGCCGGGGCTGTTGACACGCACGACCACGGCCTTGACGGAGGAGTCGGCGGCCGCCTGCGCGATCTCCTTGTGGAAGTAGCCGGTCATGCCTTCCATGAGAGCGCCTTCGATGCGGACGATGGCGATTTTGTTCCTGCTCAGCTTATTCCCCGAGTAATGCTTCTCGCTCAGGCTGCCGCCTTCGCCGACGTTGCTCAGGGCCCAGAAAAAGAAGGCGTTCAGCAGTAGCGAGAGAACAATGACCAGGGTGGCCAGGATGTTGCCGAACCAGCCGAAAAGCGAGCGGCGACGTCTTGCTGGTGCAGGTGGCGGATAGTCAGGCATGGGCAGACTCCTTTGCCGGAGGCGAGGTGGAACCTAATCACTATGACATGATTAGCAGTATCCGCAGCTTGCAGCGCAAGCAAGGCCCTGCTTGCGCTGCAGGCTGCGGTTGCAGAAGCGTGCACGGAAATCAGGCCTGCAAATTCTGGAGCATTTCGCGCCGAGGCACCAGCCGCTGCCCGCGGCATTCGTCGATGTGCAGGGTCTTGAGCAGCCGGCGGCGCAATTCCGATTGAACTTGCTCCACGGCGCTGGCCGCCGTGCTCTGTAAATAGACCGTTCCGCCCGCGCGGCGGTCATGGCCACCCGCCCGGCCCAGCTTGCCGACAACTTGTCGCAGCATCTCGCCGGCGCCGCCGTGAGGCAACACGGTGCGCACGGATAGGACGAGCTTGTCCTCAAAGACCCCGGCGCACACCGCCCAGTCGATCTCCTGAAAGCGGATGAGAAAATCGACCACCTCGGCCGCCAGCTCGGGTTGAGCCAGCTCGTTGACCCAGCTAATAATCAGCCGATCGTAGATAAATGAGCTTTGCAGCGCCTGCAAGATGCACTCAAAATAGTTTTGCGGCAGCCGGGCGTTGCGGATCTTGGAGAGGAGATCCTTATCCGCCAGCGGATAGAGATAGAGCAGGGCACTGTCGTCGATGGTGCTGGCCTCGCGCGGATAGCCGTTCAGCTCAGTCTCGATGCCATAGAGCATGCCGGTCGCCAATTTGGGGGGAATCGGCACTTCCTGTTCCATCAGGTAGCTGCACACGAGCGAGCAGGTGGCGCCCAGGCCGCTGCGGACATCGACAAAGTCCACGCCCTCGAGGTCGCCCGGCGTGTCGTGATGGTCGATGACGGCGTACAGCGGCATGGTGGGGTCGAAGTTGTGCCGGCCGGTATTCGGCTGGCTGTCCACCATGACCAGGGCCTCGCCGTCCTTCCAGACGATGTCCTCGATCGGCGCCAGGTCGATGCCGAGCACGTCCACCATAACACGGTTCTCCGCCCGGCTGATGAGTCCGTCGCGCGTGAGGCGGGTCGGTTTTTTCAGGCAAGTTTCCACCAGATGGGCCAGCCCCAGCATGCTGCCGAGACTGTCGGGATCGGGATGCACATGCGAGACAAAGGTGACCGAACTGGCTCGCTCTAATCCAGCCAAAAATTGATCCGAACGGCGGGCGAAGGACGGTTTGCCGTTCGCGGCGTTATCGGCGCTGCGTCGCGCCATGGGATTCGTAACCTCCAAAAGAGTCCGTGGTCTGTAGTGTGTGGTCCGTAGCGAAGAAACTCTTGATCTTTGCTACTGACTACGGACTACGGGCTGTTCTCCGCTTCCTTGCTCAACTCCTCCACACGGCGCCACTGGTCTTCCGTAACGGGCATGACCGATAAGCGTGGCAACCGTGCCAGGTCCCAGTCTTTCAGCTGCGAATCGCGCTTGACACGGGCCAGCGACACCGGGTTCTTCAATCGCTTCACAGCCTGAACTTCCACAACGACTGCGTTGTCGTCGTTATCCTTGTCCTGGCGCGAGTCGCCGACGGCGCGCATTTCTCCAACTATGGCCTTTTCCTTGCCGGTATGATAATAGAGAATGCGATCTCCGGACCGTACTTGACGTAAATACTTTCTGGCCAAAGGGTTGTTGACGCCGCTCCACAGGGTCTTGCCGTCGCGTTCCAGGTCGGCATAGTTGTAGTGGGTCGGCTCTTCCTTAAAAAGCCAGTAAGCCATGATCCTTCCCCAGTCAGGTTGTCCGGGTCGTCCTAACCCGGGGAAGTCGGCACCATTTGTATCATTTTAGCTGAATTAGTAATCAGGTGTATACGATCCGCAGCTCGCACTCCATCACGTTGGCCGGCAGGAATACCCCAGCATGCTACCATGACGCTATGCCACCGGCAAGGGGCTGGGCATTTACGGGCGGAGGTTATGAGAGAACGTGTTTGAAACTGCTACGAAGAACAGCGAAGCACTGCCATGCGGTGTGTCGGAGCGCGTCCAGCAGGTCCGCCGTTTCGTGGCAGGTTTTCGGCCAAGCACTGCTGGATTTCACTTCGCCAATGCGTTTGTTCACCAGTCGCTCTTCCGCATTCCCATCCTGGGAAGCAGTGTGCCTGTCGGCGATGCCGCCCGCGGTCTATGCGGAGGGATGATCTTCGCGGCCCGCGACTATTTTGAAGCGGGGCTTGGGCCGCCGGGCGAAACAGCCCCGCCGCAATTGGGAGAGCCGCTGTTTGGCTACCTGGTGCGGCGGCTCATCGATAGCTGGAATTTGCCGGGCGGCCCGTTCAAGTACTACGCCTGGATGAGCGTGCCGGAAAAGGCCAGCCGGCAGCTCCTCTGGAAAACACGCTTCGAGGAGTGGCCGAGGATCAAGGCGGATCTCGACCGCGTTAGACCCGTTCCGCTCGGCCTGGTGCGCGTGGCCTCCAGAAATCCTTGGCGGCTTGGCTTCAATCATCAGGTCCTGGCCTATGGCTATGAGTTAAGTCCGCCCGCGCGCAGCGGCTG
>DASZFN010000312.1:0-3912 GCA_035939715.1 Gemmataceae bacterium
CCGTGGGCTTTTTTTTCCGATCAATTTCAGGAATCCTGTCCCCTTTTCGGACAGTCTCACAAGCCGTGACATGTCAATTCTTTCCCTTGATCCGGCTCTGGACGCGCAGCGTCAAGAAAGTTGCGGCGGCGAACAGGACGATATGCGCGCCAACGACAGCCAGTTGTGTGCCATAGGGCAGCCGCTCGCTGTGGAACAAGGACAGGTCCTTGTCCGGCAGCAGGGATTCCATGCCGCGCTCGCCCCAGTGGACGGTGATTAGCCCCTTGGCGAGAAGATTAGCCAGTCCGCTCAACGGCGCAATCACGCCGGCCAGAATGATCTGTGGCATTACCGCAATGGGAACCAGGGCGACGGCCACTTCCTCCGTGCGGGCAAAGGCGGAAATCAGCAAGCCGAGCGCCGTGCCGGCGACAGAAAGCAAAGCGAGGACGGCCCACTGACCTATCGCCAAACCAGCTGGACCGCACCAGCCGCGCACAATGCCAAACAAGAGCGCGACCTGGATCGACGCGATTACGATGAGAATGAGGAATTTGGAAACGTAATAGCTGTCGAGACGGAGATTAAAAGCCCGCTCGCGTGCGTAAATGACACGTTCCTTGACCAACTCTTTGGCCGCGTTGTTACAGCCAAACCAGAAGCACGACACGCTCAAGAGGAATAATAGATTGATTGTTCTTTGAACTCGTGAGAGCGGGTTGTCCACGTTGTCCAGGCGGCCGAAAACGATGCCGAGAAGCAGGGCCACCAGCAGACTTTGGCACAACATGGCAGCTAGCGCCTGGGGATCGCCGCGCCAGATTGCCGCGTAGCGGCGTGTCAAAATCCAGGCCTGGCGGAAAGGGTTCGCCTCGCTCCGGTCCTCCAGGTCGCGGGCCGAGTGTTCCTCTTCCCCGGCGTCCGGGTCGACCATCATCCGGTCCCGAACATAGCGCGTGTAGAGTGAACTGGAGCGGAACGCCGCCTGCCACTCTTCCGGATTGCGTTCGCCCAGCTTGCGATACACGTCGCCAAGTCTGACAACCCCGAAGTAGTCCTTCGCCTCGTCCGCCGAGCCAACGAATGCCAGCCGGCCTCCCTCGGTCAGCAGCACGACCAGATGACAGGTGGCCTCCACGTTGGCCAGGCTGTGCGTGATGCACACGACCGTCTTGCCGCTATCCGCAACCTGGCGAAACAATTCCATCATCTCCCGGTCGGTCTGCTCGTCGAGGCCGCTCGTCACCTCGTCAAGGAACAACAAACTGGGGCGGGCCATTAGCTCATTGGCCAGGCTCGCGCGCTTCACCTGCCCGCCGCTGAGGTGACGGATCAGCGTGCCGCGCCGTTTGCTCAGCCCCACCACCTCCAAAATGTCGGAGACGTTGCTCTCGATCTCGTCCCGTCCAGTGTCGGGTGGCAGGCGAAGCTCAGCGGTGTAGCGCAGGGCCCTGTCGACCGCCAGGGAGTCGTGAAGTACGTCCTTCTGCGGAACAACCGCCATATCCTGCTTGAGCGCAGCGAAGTTCGCATACAGGTCTTCGCCGTTGACCAGGACGGAGCCGCGATCCGGCGGGTTGCGTCCGCTGAGCATGGCCAGCAGGGTGGACTTGCCGGAGCCGCTCGGGCCTAGCAGGCAGACGAACTCACGCGGACGGATGACGAGATTAACGTCGTGCAGCAGCGTCAAGGGATTGCCCGTCGCCCGGTCCCTAACCACGCGCCTCAACTTGCGGGCCACCAGCTCGATGTTGTTCGACCGCGACCGGCTGACCAGAGCCGCGCCGTCGAATTGCAGGGAGAAGGGGCCGATGTCGATCCGGTCGCCGTAGTTCAGGGCCACGGGCTTCGTGAGGCGCTGCCCGTTGACGTGCGTGCCATTGGCACTGCCGAGGTCTGCCAGCAAGACCCCGTCGTCGTTTACGCGCAGTCGGGCATGCCGCCGCGAGACGTGCGGATGGTCGAGCAGGAAGTGGACTTTGCCCTTCTCCCGGCCGATTATCCCACCGGACCCTACCTCGAAGCGTTCTGCCGCCAGGCTGCCCCGCAGTAGGCTTAGATGTTGCGGGTCGGCCTGGAGCGTGGCGCCGTGCGCTTCTTCCGGCCTGGCCGATTCGGTCGGTTCTACCGCCTTCACAGCCCTGGTTGGCTTGGCAGGCGCGGCCGCTGGCGGCTTGGTTGGCCTGTCCGGAGAAACGGACTTGGGTCGGGGCACTTCGATTGCCACGATCTCAATGGTCGGTCCCGTGTACCCCAGCCGGATGCAATCGCCGATGTTCACCGACACGGAACCTTCGACCTGCTGACCATTGAGCAGGGTCTGGTTGCTGCGACTCAGATGAGTAAGGACCAGTCCGGCGGGTGTGCGCTCCAGCTGAGCGTGCACGCCGGAGACCCTGGGGTGGACAGCCGAGTCAAAGGCCACTTCACAGTCGCTGTCCCGGCCGAGCCGGGCGACCGCGTTACTCACAACCAGTTCGCGCGTCTCCGCGTGGGGATCGATGATGCGCAGGCGCATCTTCATCCTCCCACTTTCAGGCGGAAGCGCTGTTCGCCGATCTGAAACAGGCAGCCGTCTTCCACGGTGATTTGCGGCACCTTGAACCACAAGCCGTTTGCCGTTTTGTTATTCTGGGCGTGCCAAACGTTGTCACTAGCGCAGGAGAGGCGGACGTGGCGTGGCTCGACAAATGGGTCGTCGGCCCGGCAGATGGTGCAAGCCGGGTCGCTGCCGATCCAGTGCTCGGGTTGCACTAACGGCACGCGTGCCCCGATTCCGCCTGCCACCAGTTCCACAACGACCGGCTGCCGGACCGGAGTCTGGCTGCTCCCATAATGGCGGGTAGAGCTTGGCTTGGCCTCGGCCGGCAGAAAATCAACCGTGCCCGGTAATTCGCTATCGGCAGCTTCAAAGCGATACCGTCCGCTACCGACCAGGAACTCCGATTTGTCCGTCAAGGCAGTTCGGCTGACGCGAACAAAAAGCCCGTTCCTGGTTTGCAGGTCGGTAATGACCCAGCGATATTTGTCTCCGAGACGGTGCCGCGTGATTTCAACGTGCCGGCCGGAGATCAGTTCATCATGCGAAATCAATAAATCGCCTTCGGAACGGCCGATGATAAGCCGATCTCCGCGCAGACGAATCATCTGTCCTTCGGTTGTGCCGTCATCGAATACAGTCAGAAGTGCGATGGGCGGTCGGACCGTTGGCCGATAGGGATCGGCGGGCGGCCGCCGGGAAGGTGGTTGTTTCGCTGCCGTGGCGGCCGGACCGGGCTTGAGCGCCTTTTGGGCTTTGCGGATCTCTTCGTCGCTTTCCAGCAGCGTGCCCGGCCGCTCCTCATCAGGGGGCTGCTGAGGAGGCACTGGCGTTGGAAGCATGATAACCTCAAAAAGACTGTGGACAACTGGACCGGTCGCGGCCCTTTAACGCAGGAGCGCATCGCTAAAAGCGACATCTGTTAGCTACGGCAACTGCCAGAGACGTATGCTCTTGTCATCGCTGCCCGAGGCGGCAAGGCGGTTGTCAGGCGAAATGGCGACAGCTCGAACACACTCCGTGTGCCCTTTATATCGCCGTAATTCCTTCCCCGTCTTCGCGTCCCACAATCGCACTGTCCCGTCCCAACCGCCGGACAAGATCCAACCGCCATCTTGGGAGAAAGTTACGCCCGTGACCGAACGTTCATTCTCGTTGGGTGCGCCGATCCCTTTCTCGTGGCCGTTCAGAGAAAGGAGTTCCTTTGCGCTTTCAACGTCCCAAACGCGAACGGTTCCGTCATCCGAGGTCGAGGCAATCCGCTTTTCATCGGCAGAGAAGTCAACCGATTGAATGCGCCGCGTGTGGCCGAGGTAGTGATGGATGGCTTTGCCGGTCGAAGCATCAAACAGGCGTACAGCTCCCCCACCAAAGCCGCCGAGCACGCGCTC
>DASZFN010000313.1:0-10853 GCA_035939715.1 Gemmataceae bacterium
CGTCAACTCCGGCCACTCCGTCGTCGACCAGTCCGTGACGAGAGCAGCATTTTAAAGCCGCGAATGTTGACTCAAGGAAGAAACGATGTACCTGGACGACTATGAATACGGGGAATTCAGCACATCACTAGTGCTCTAATCGGGTTTTCATCATTCAGGTTTAGAATCCACTTCTTGCCGAAAACCGATGGAAGCTTAGTGGACTGCTAACGCGTCTGCCGAATTTCCCTGGCAGAATTCCGGCTTGGCCGCTGTTTTACCGCTGGACTTTGACGAATAATTATTCTAGATTTTTGCTAGCATTCCCGGCGCGCTTTCGCTAGAATCCTTACGCCTCCGGGACTCTCCACCTGCAGCACCTGCCCAACCTTCGTAACTCCTCTCCCAATGCGGAAGGAAATTACGTGAAATCGCGTTGTGCACATTCAGGATCTCTTAAGTATCTCTTGCTGGCGTTTGCTCTGGCCGTTGTGCCTCCCGACGTGCGTGCCGAGGACACGGAGGTTACCCGAAGCACCTGGGAGAAAGCGACTCCCGAAAATCTTAACGAACTGAAAGCAATTCAAAAACAGGTTCGCTCCGTCGCCGACAAGGTGATGCGTTGCACCGTCGGCGTACGCATTGGTTCCGCGGCGGGCAGCGGTGTGATCGTCAACAAGGAGGGCTATGTTCTTACCGCCGGCCATGTGTCCGGCGAGCCCGGGCGTACCGCCGTCATCACCTTTCCCGACGGCCGCCAGGTCAAGGGCAAAACCCTGGGCTCCAACCGCACGATCGATAGCGGGCTCCTCAAGATCACCGATGACGGCGACTGGCCCTCTGTGGAAATGGGGGACTCGGCGGACCTGAAGACGGGCCAGTGGTGCATCGCCATTGGCCATCCGGGGGGCTTTCGCAAGGGCCGCGGCTCCGTGGTTCGGCTCGGCCGCGTCCTCAATCATAATGACAACGTTGTCCGCACGGATTGCACGATCATGGGCGGCGATTCCGGCGGGCCGCTTTTCGATCTTGAAGGCAGGGTGATTGCCATCCATAGCCGGATCGGCAACCCGCTTGCCGCCAACATCCATGTGCCCGTCGATAGCTACCGCGACACCTGGGACCGCCTCGCGGACAGCGAAGTCTGGGGCTCGGGCATCGGCGACGCACCGACCGGCACGCCGTTCCTCGGCGTCGAGTTCGATCAGGAAGCCCAGGAATGTGTCATCGCCAAGGCTGTGCCTGGCAGCGCCGCGGACAGGGCCGGCATTCGCGGCGGCGACGTGGTCGTCCGCTTCGACGAGCAAAGAGTGACAAGTGCCGAGGATCTCATTGCCCTGGTCAGCAAGAAGAGACCTGGCGATCGCGTTGTCGTCGAGGTCCAGCGCGACGGGGAAACGGTGCAGCTGAGAGTGGTTCTCGGCAAGAAACCGTAGATCTTCCAGATCGCCCGCGAGTCCGGTTTTCACGATTGAAACCGGCCTGACGCTTGTGTTAGGCGTCTGATTGGCCTCCGAGGTGCCTCACGAAGGGCAACTGCACATGTTCTCAATTCCTGCCGCGGTCCGCGCACTCTCCCTACGCAAATTCGCCGTCTTTCTGGCCAGTCTCGGCCTGCTCGCTGCCGTCCCGCAAACGCTGCCGGCACAGTTTGAGGCGCGCGACATTCCCTCCAAATCCAGCAGCCGGTTCCTGGCGGCGTTTCGCGAACCGGTCGCCAGGGCCGCTCAGAGTACCGTGCGCGTCTTCTGCGACGGCAAACGGGTCGCACTCGGCACCATTGTCGGCGCGGACGGCTGGATCCTTACCAAAGCCAGTGAACTGAATGGCACCCCGGTATGTTACCTCAGCGACGACAGGCAACTTCCGGCCCGCGTGGTTGGCGTCCATGAAGCTTTCGATCTCGCCCTCCTCAAGATAGATGCCAGGGGCCTGAAAGCGGTCGAATGGCAGGACAGCAAGAACGCGCCGGTGGGAAGCTGGCTGGTCAGCAGCAGCAGCGGCGTCGAGGCGCTGGCGGCCGGGGTGGTCAGCGTGGCCACGCGCCGGCTCACGCCGCGTGAAGCCGGTCCCACCAAGGCGCCGCCGGGTGGCTTCCTGGGCATCAACATGGAAGCGTCCGACGACGGCCCGCGCATCACGCGCCTGCAGCCGGAAAGCCCTGCCGCCCGTGCCGGCCTGAAAACGGACGATTGCATTCTCTCCGTGGACGGCAAATCCACGGACCGGCCCGAAGCCGTCCAGCACTCCTTGCAGCAGCACAAACCGGGCGACACGATCCGTCTCAAGATCAAGCGCGGCGAGAATGAACTGGAACTGCAGGCCAGGCTGGATAAGCGGCCCATTCCCGGCTTTGGCGACTTCTCGAGCACCCTGGGCGGCAAGCTCAGCAACCGGCGCACCGGCTTCACCACCGTCCTGCAACACGACAGCATTCTTCGCCCCGAGGACTGCGGCGGGCCGCTCGTCGATCTGGAAGGCAAGGTCGTGGGCATCAACATCGCGCGCGCCGCGCGCGTCGAGACGCTGGCCATCCCTGCGGAGGCGGTTCAGTCGGTCCTTCCGGATCTCATGTCCGGCAAACTTAGTCCGAGCGAAGGGTCCACCACTGTGGCGGCTCAGGACTCCAAGACCGAGGAGCTCACCGCCAGGCCGAAGGTTGTCAAGCAAAACGAATCAAAAGCGGAGCAGGAAAAGACCGGCACCGACGCCAAGAAGTCCGGCGGCAAATAGCTAGCCCGCGATTTTCTTGGCCATGAGATAAGAACTCAAATCCACCAGCTTCTTCTCGCACCAGGCGCGCCATTCCTTAGGATCGCCGCACAGGCCAAGCTTGCCCGGGCGCAGGTCCACGGTCATGAGCAGTCTTCCCGCCTGCCCGGACGGCGATGGTTCCATGTACACGTCGAGCGGAACCAGCTCGATTTCTTCCACCATTTTCGGCTGCTTGGCCAGCGTCAGCCGCGCCAACAGCCCCGGCCTGGGCGCCGGCGCCTGGGCCACGATCCGGCTGCGCCGCAGATGGATGCGAATGAGCCCGGGCTGACTGTCCGTCACTTCGCCGCCCAGGTCGCGCAGGAAGCCGCGCAGCTTGATGGCCGCCACCTGCTCCGTCATCCAGGCCTCGAGCTTCCAGACGAAGCCGTGCGGGTCGTCCGCAGTGACGCGGGCGGCCGGTTGAGGTGCGGTCGGCAGCGCTTTCAGCGGCGGCGGTTCCGGCTCGTTCCAGATCTTCAGTCCGAGCGCGACCTCGTACAGAGCCACCAGCTCGCGGGCACTTTGGGGCCGGTCGGCGGGATCCTTGGCCAGGCAGGCCTGCACCACCGCTTCGACCGCCGGGCGGATGCCAAAGCCGCCGCGCTGCGCCAGGGCCGGCGGCTTCTCGTACAGGTGCGCCGCCATCAGTTCCTTCAGGGTCTTGTACTCGAACGGCAAGCGGCCCGTCAAAAGCTGGAAGAGAATCACGCCGACGCTATATAGGTCGCCGCGGTGATCCATTTCGGCGCTGCGAAACAGTTCCGGACAAATAAACTCCGGCGTGCCGACCACGACATTGACATCCGACGCGGTGAACTTCTCCAGCGGCACATACATCCCCGCCGACGGCGCCATCGCCTGGCGGGCCACACCGAAATCGAGCACCTTGAGGCGCTCGGCCGGCGTATCGGCTTCGAGCACCATCAGGTTGGCCGGCTTGAGGTCGCGGTGGATGATCCCCTCGGCGTGCGCCGCCTGCAGCACCGAGCACAGGTCGCCCAGGAACTTGCCCACGCGCGGCGGCGGGAACCGGCCGTGCCGGCGCAGCAATTCGTCCAGCGGCACGCCGTCGATATAGTCCATGACCACGCAGGGCCCCTGCGGATCGTCCATGGAGGCTTCGTAAAAATCGACGGCACAGCGGTGCCGGAAACGGGACATGAAATCGATTTCACGGCGGAAGGCTTCACGGTAGTGGCTGTCCGAGGCCAGCTGCTTGTGCATCACCTTGACCACTACCTGCCGGTCGGGGTTGGTCTGGCGCGCCAGATAGGCCTGCCCCATGCTCCCTTCGCCCAGCAAACGGACGGCGTGGTATCGGCCCAGGAAAATGCGCTCTGCCATTGGAGGAATCCTGCGGATCGCGGTGCGCCGGCGCCTCTGTAGGGAGTATGGTTCCCGTTTTTGACCGCGTCAATCGCCGAAGAACTGGTCAATAGTCAATGGTCATTGGCCAGATGACGCCAATGACCATTGACCATTGACCATTGACCATTGACTATTGACTATTGACTAATGGCCATTTCGACGCCCCGATAGCGTCTTATTGCAGGGCCTTGACTTCTTCTTCGTTGAGCGGTTCTGGAAAAGAGCAGCCTATCAGCCAGACGGGGTTGCCGGAAGCAATGACCGGTGCCGCATGAGCCACGCGGGCCGTGACAGTGCGGCGGCTTCCTGTGCGGCTCAGGATTTCGATAGCCAGCTCCATGCCGCGTTCAAAGCGGTGCCGCAGCAGCAGGGCGAGTCCACCGGCGCTGACATTCGCGATTTTGCCGGGCCAGCCGGCGTCGCGCATAGCCCCCGCGGGTCGGCAAGTGGCATCGAGATCGCAGGCAAACCGAATCCAGGCGCGCCGCTCCATGCTGGAGAATCCCTCGGACAGAATGAGGAAAGGGTGTCTTTGGGGAGAAGCGGGCCCGATTTGCCTGGAGGGGTGAGCGCGTCGCTTGCAGGAAGCGTAGGTCACAAACCGCGGGGAGGCAAATGGAAACACGGCTTGTCAAGAACCACTCGTCAAGCAGACCACGCAACGTCGCTGCCAGTCCTGTCTCCTCAGTCCCGAGACTGTAGAATGCCGGCATGGAATCCAGGGCATCTCTTCCGCGCCAGGAGCGCTCCGATCATGTCGCCTTACGCATCTGTCCCAGGTCAGCCTGAGCGAGCAGCTTCCGCGGGCAGCCCGGCGCCTTACTCGGGCCCAGCCGTGGAAGCCCGGGACATCCAGTACGCGTATTCCGAGAGCCTGCCGTCCGTGTTGGGGCAACTAAAGGGTTCGCTGCTGATTTCCGCCTTCCCAGTGGGCAATCTCGTCGTCCTGAGCGCCCGGCAGGCACAACTTGCCGTGTCCTTTCACGCCTTCGAGCGACCGATGGGGTTGGCGATCCGCCCCGGTTGGCTGGCGGTCGGCACGCGCGCGCAGGTCTGGTTTCTACGCAACGCTCCGGACATCGCGGCCAAACTTGAGCCGCGGGGACATTACGACGCTTGCTACCTGACGCGCTCCTCCCATTTCACCGGCAACATCCAGAGTCATGAACTGGCCTGGGTCTCCGCAACCGGCGGCCCAGGCGCGCGCGGGGCCCTTGCTGGCGCTTCGGGTTACAATGCCGGCGACGCGGAGCTGTGGATCGTCAACACCTTGTTCTCTTGCTTGTGCACGGCCCACCCGTCCTATAGTTTTGCGCCGCGCTGGCGGCCGCCGTTTGTGTCCGGGCTGGCGCCGGAGGACCGCTGTCACCTGAATGGGCTGGCGGTGGCCGACGGGAAAGCGCGCTATGTCACGGCCATGGCCGAATCCGACACTGCGCAGGGTTGGCGGCTGCTCAAGGTGGGCGGGGGCTGCGTGATCGATGTGGCCAGCGGCCAGACGGTTAGCCGGGGCTTGACCATGCCCCACTCGCCGCGGCTGGCCGGCGACCGGCTCCTGGTGCTCGACTCGGGCCTGGGCCGGCTGGTGACGATTGACCCAGCGAACGGCCAATTGGAGATGGTAGCCGAGTTGCCTGGCTACACGCGCGGCCTGGCGATCCACGGGTCGCTGGCGTTTGTCGGCCTGTCAAAGGTTCGGTCCACCTCGTCGCTGGCAGGGGTGCCGATCACGGTCCAACCAGAGCGCTTGAGGTGTGGCTTCGCTGTTGTGGACCTGCACACGGGCCAGGTTATCGCTCACTTTGAATTCGCCTCCGGCATTGACGAACTCTTTGACATTCAGCTCCTACCCGGAATTTCCTCGCCTTTCATTTCGGGACCGCTCGCGGACCGCGGCCCGGGACAGCCGATCTGGACGGTGCCGCCGTCGCGTTCCTGACATTCGCCGTAAGTCCGCGACCAAAGCGGAGGGGGAGGGATTCGAACCCTCGATGGCTTGCGCCATGCCGGTTTTCAAGACCGGTGCAATCGGCCACTCTGCCACCCCTCCGGGAGTATCGCCCGTCATTGTAACTATCCGGCCAATGCCACAAAAGACCGCGTCTTCTCGATAAGCTTCCCGGCATGCGTGGCCGTGGCTGCCGTTGACTTCTTTCCTGCCGCCGATCATGCTGGCGAAGAAGCAACCGAAAGCCAGGTGCCGAAATGCCGCACAAGAGCATGCATTGGCCCGACCCTGCGGACGAGCACGACAAAAAACTGCTTGCCGATGTCAAGGAATACGGCTGGCACGTGCTCGGCATCCAGGAAGATGCGGAAGGTCCGGCGTTCGCCTACTCGATAGGTCTTTATCACACCTTCGAGCACCCCGAGGTGATCGTCTTCGGCCTTGACGTGAAGGTCATGCACAAGATCATAAACGGCATTGGCGAGCAGATTCGGACCGGTGAACATTTCGAGCATCTGCATGAGTCGAGCGACACGCTCGAAGACTACACGGTATTCTTCCGCAAGTTTGAGAAGAAGCATTACCGCGAGTACCTGGGTTATGCGCGGTGGTTCTACCAGGGTAATAACTTTCCGGCACTCCAGTGCGTGTGGCCGGACGCCGCACATCGCTACCCCTGGCATCCTGACTTCAACCAGAACCTGGTCGGACGACAGCCGGTCTTTGGCGAAGACAACAGTTGGCCGTTTCATGACGGCAAGAACCGGGCCGCATTCACAACCAGGCCGGTACTTCAGGACGGGTTGCCGATTCTCCTGGTCAGCCATGATAAGGACGGTGACTGGCAGTTCTTGTGCGGGACAACCAACCGCACCGAGGACGCACAGGTAGCTTGTTTGGGCGACCTGCTCCAGCGCGATGCGACGATCGCTGAACTGGCGGATTTACCGGAAGGTTGGCAAGCGTCTCGGGCCAATGCTGGCGCAGCCTGGACTCGAGTGAAGACGCACCGCTAATCGAGGTTTCAATAAGATCAGCGCAGGCTTACGGTCCCAGGTCCGCCTTGAGAAATCCCCGCTGCCGCAGCCAGTCGGCGCAGGCCTGCGTCCACTGGGAGCACGGCTGCGGGCTCGGGCGAACGCCGAAGTCGTGGGCGGCCCCGGCATAGATGTGCAATTCCGCTGGCACCCGCGCGCGCTTCAAGGCCAGGTACGTGATCACGCTATGCTCCGGGCTGCTGATGATATCCGCGCCGCCATGCACGAGAAACATCGGCGGCGTCCCGGCCGGGATGCTCAGCCCGGGAGCGAGTTCATCTCTGTCCTTCGCCTTCAGGTAGCCCGAATACGCCAGCACGGCGAAGTCGGGCCGGCAACTGACCTTGTCCACGTCATCCGTCATGGCGTAGCAGCGCCGCTCGAAGCCCGTCGCCGTGGCGAATGCCAAATGGCCGCCCGCGGAAAAACCGATCAGGCCGATGCGCTTCGGATCGATGCCCCATTCGCGCGCCCTGCTGCGCACCAGGCTGACGGCGCGCTGGGCATCCTGCAACGGCCGCCGCGCCGGCTCGCCCTTGGGCTCATCCGGGCGTCGCGGCACCCGGTACTTGAGGATGATCCCGGTGACGCCCAGCGTGTTCAGCCAGGCGGCCACCTCCTCGCCCTCCAGTTGCCAGTACAGGTTCCAGTAGCCGCCCCCCGGGCAGATCAGCATCGCTGCGCCGCTGTCCTTCACCTTGGCCGGCCGATACATCGATAGCGTCGGCCGGGTTACATTGGTGATCATCCGCGTCGGCTCGGTGACCTCAACCTGCTTGCGGTCGAGCCTGGGCGACATCACGACCTTCTCCGCGCCGATGACGGCGATCTCCTCCGGCGCCTTGCCCGGCCAAAGCTCCACCACCACCGGCCGCTCGTCGCCCGCCACCGGCCCGGCCGCGACCAACCACGCGGCGAGGCAAACAAGCGCTCGGATCCATTGCATGGTTTGCTCCTTGACTGAGAGCAGCGAATGCGGCTCAGTCAACGGCGTTCATGAAGTTCATCCCGGCTGAGGCGGCGTCCCAGGCCGTGAAGGGAATGTTCGCGAATCCATGCCTTTAACGACCGCCAGGCTTCCAGCGGCTCAAGCCGCTCCTCGACCGGCTCAATGGTCAGTTGCACGCGGGTTTGATCGGCAAGGGGCAGGCGCTCGTCGGGCTTGAGCACGCCGTTGACGACCATAGCCATCATTCGGGTTGTCATGACCTGGTCCTCTGTCCATTGTCCGAGCAAGCAGCCACAAAGTTGAATTCTACCGGTTGAAACGCTCCAGATGAACCTCGTCCGGTACACCGTCTTGCTCCTCGGCCCGGCCACCATCCAGGCTGTGACGCTTTTCGCGCAAGGGATCGCACCGCTGTCGTTCCACCTCAGACCGTCTTCTGGCCAATTCCAATCGTCCCGGGCACGGGAGGAGCACGCTCATGCCGCGCAGATTTAGCATACTTTCCGCATTACTCTTTCTCGCCGGCGTGGCCTTGCTCGCCTGGCAGGCACGGTCCAGCTCGGCGCCGCCCGTAACGGAGCTGGACAAGAAATCGGCGCGGCCGCAGGTTCCGGCCTTGCCGATCAGCCAGGTGATTCTCTTCAGCAGTGGTGTCGGTTACTACCAGCGCGAAGGCGAAATTACGGGAAGCAGCCGTGTTGAGCTGGCCTTCCCTGGCGCGGACGTCAACGATTTGCTCAAGAGCCTGGTGCTGCAGGATCGCGACGGCGGCAACATCAGCACCATCAGCTATGACAGCCCCGATCCCGTCGAGAAGACCTTGCGCAGCTTTGCCCTCGATTTGACGAGCAACCCCACCTTCGGCCAGATCCTCAACCAGGCCCGCGGCGAAAGGATTGAAGTGCTGCTGCGTCCGGCCGGCGGTTCGCCTGCGGCGGCGTTGACCGGCACCATTGTCGGTATGGAGCTGCGCCGGGAAGATTCCTCGAAAGCAGAAATGGACGTGCTCAATTTGCATTCCGCGGACGGAATGCAAAGCGTTTTCCTGTCACAAATTCAACGGGTCCGCTTTTTGAACGCCGCCCTCGACGGCGAGTTCAAGCGCGCCCTGGAGGTACTGGCTTCCACACATGACACCGAGAAAAAGGTGGTGTCGCTGGGATTCAAAGGCGACGGCAAGCGGCGCGTGCGCGTCGGCTATGTGGTCGAACATCCGATCTGGAAGACCAGCTATCGCCTCGTGCTGCACGACAACGGCAAGCCGTTCCTCCAGGGCTGGGCCATCGTGGAAAACCCGAGCGACGAGGACTGGAAGGACGTGCGCATGGCGCTGGTATCCGGCAGGCCGATTTCCTACCAGATGAATCTCTATCAGCCGCTCTATATACCGCGGCCCTGGGTGGAGCCGGAGCTGTTTGCCTCCCTGCGGCCGCCCGTCTACAGTGGCGCCATGGCGGCGGTAGGCGGATTCGGTTTTGGCGGAGGCGGCCAGGTCAACCTCGGCGCCGGCGGCGGACAGCTCGGCGCCCTCGGTGGTGGCGGGCTCGGTGCGCTGGGCGGGCTCGGCGCCCTGGGCGGCAATGGCCTCGGACAGCAAGGCGGACAACCCGGCATGGGCTGGGCCCTGAACCCATACCAACGCGGCAACCAGCTCGGCCAGCAAGGCGGTTTCGCGATGCAGGGACAGCGCCCGGCGGCAGGCAACTTCAACCCCAGCGGCGCCGCCGGACAGAACGAAGGCGACGACGATGACCGCGTTGCTTTTCAGCGCGGCAAAATTACTTACGAACAGCTGCTCCAGCGGATTCAAGCGAAACGCGAAGCCAAAGAAGAGGCCAAGAAAGTCGGCAGCGACCTCGCCGCCGTGGATCCCAAACAAGGCGTGGCCGCGCTGGCCTCGACCGAGGAGATCGGCGACCGCTTCAAGTACGTCGTCGATGAGCGCGTCAGCCTGGCCCGGCAAAAATCGGCCTTGCTGCCGATCATCAATCAGGAGGTCGAAGCTGCCAAGGTCAGCGTTTTCAACCTGGCCATTCACGCCAGGTTCCCCGTGCTGAGCATTCGCTTCAAAAACACCTCCGGCCATCCACTGACCCAGGGGCCCGTCACCGTCTACGAGGAAGGCAGCTATGCCGGCGACGCCCGCCTGCTCGACCTGCAGGCCAACGAAGAGCGTTTGCTCGGCTATGCTCTGGACCTGGGCACGGAGATCAAGGTCGAGGCCCAGAGTACGCCGCAGCAACTCACCGCGCTCAAGATTGTCAAGGGCGTAGTCCACGCGACGCACAAGCTGCGCGAGCCAAAAACTTACATGATCATGAATCGCGGCAAACAGTCGCGCCTCCTCCTGGTCGAGCATCCCGTGCGGCCGGACTGGAAGTTAGTGCAACCGGAAAAGCCCACGGAGCGTAGCCGGGAGACGTATCGCTTTCAGCTCGCCGTGCCGACCGGGAAGAGCAGCAAGCTGGAGGTCATCGAAGAGCGAGCGCTCCAGGAGCATTATGCGCTGGCCTCCGTTGCCGACAACCAGTTGCAGATTTATGTCAACGGCGCCGTCGCCAGTCCTGCGGTCAAGGCAGCTATGAGCAAGGCCCTGACGCTCAAGGATGCCGCCGTCAATAGTCAGCGCGTGCTCGCGCAGCACACGACCGAGCTGGACGACATCATGACCGATCAAAATCGTCTGCGCGCCAACCTGAAAGCCGTGCCGACTAATTCGGCCGCCTATCGGCGCTACCTGGACAAGTTCGACAAGCAGGAAACGGAGATCGAAAAGCTGCAAGCGCAGTACAAGTCGCTGCAGGCCGAAGTGAAA
>DASZFN010000314.1:0-8783 GCA_035939715.1 Gemmataceae bacterium
CGGCGGCACTCCGGTAAGCGCAAAATTGCCCTGCCTGTCGGTGCGCGCATAGTACGGATGGTCGTCCACGAACAGGTAAGCGCGCATCCAGAAGTAGCCGATGCCGCTGCTCAGCTCGACCAGGCCGCATTGCTTCAGAGCCCGTTCCCGCGGTTGGTCTAGAGCGGGAAAGGTCAGCGAAAAATACTCGGCGCCGCCGGCATGCAGCGCGTAGAGGTACGAGTCGCGCGAAACCATTCTGACCCGGGCGCCGCGCCGCACAAATCCACATGGCGAATCGACGCCATCCTGCACAACGTGGAACTGGCCTTCGCGCTGCTCGATTGTCACGGGTCCGTGGTCCCACGGTTTACTCCGCGAACTTTGGACACCGCGCAAGAAGACCACGGCGCCGCTTACGCCTTTGCTCGGCGCGTCAACAAGCGGAGCGTTGGGGTTCGGCCAGTTGCGTTTCTTGTGGAAGATCTCGCCGCCGACGAAGTTAGGCAGGACCTCGAACTCCGCGACTCGTGGAATTTCTCCATGCCAGGTGACCTGGCCACGTATGGTAGCGGCGGAAGATGTGTCGAAGGAGATTGGTTGGCCGCCGTCCTGGATGGTCCGCGTTGAGACGGCTGCGGGCCTGGCCTCGCCGCAGCCAATGGCTAACGACAGCACGATGAAGCCCAGGCAAAACTCCAGGCTTGCCAGGATGTACGTTTGCACGGTGTTGCGTCCTTGCCGATATGATCTGTCGCTTGCTGCTTGTGACTCGCTTCCGGCAATGCCTGGCCATATCATGGATTTATTCTCGCCGCGAATGCACCGCGGTTTACTATATTTTGCAAGGTCATGGCAAGACGGAGTTTGAGTTATGGAGCCGACCGTACCGTTCTGGTTTCGTCAACGTCAGGGGAAGATGGAGCCGGCCGGCTCGGACACTTTCAAGCTGACTGCTCCGAACGTCGCCGAAGCGTTTATCAGCATTCGCCAAACCGAGAACGGCCATTGGCGGCCGGCGCTGCGGCTTCAGAGCGAGGGACCGGATGTGGACGCTCCTCCGGTTGACTTGGACAGCGTTCCGGAAGCATGGGAGGCGGCGTTCGAGCTGTACCGGCGAAGGATGGTCGTGTAGCCAGGAAAAGCTCCTATCCTGACCTTGCGCAAGTCAACATTTGCCGAATGAATGGCATATTTCGGCAAGATGGGGTGACAGGGCAAAATGTTACGGGTTTGATCATCTTTTTGGTTGCATTCCCCAGCCACCGTTGTTCATACTGATTCTTTTGCACTTTCCAGCTCTGTGCTCCCGTTTCCCCAAGGAGTCGCAAATGAACTATCTGCAAGCCTCATCATCCCAACGGCGACCTATTTCGACGCGACCAACGAGGCGATCCGCTTGCCAAGCGCATTTTCGTCCTTCTTTCGAATTACTGGAAGATCGCCGCGTGCTGAGCGGCGGCAGTTTTCTGAATGCGCCCATTATCCCTGTCATCGATCCGGCCATGCTGGCTCACCTGACCGCCATTCACGCGGAGGGGTTGCGGCTCGGCAACCAGGCTTCCGCCTTCTCCAAGATCGGCGATAGTATTACGGCGTCCGGCAATTTTCTCACCGACATCGGTTCGGCCGGTTATGGCCTGACCGATCCATCCCTGCTTGGCAGTCATGTGGAGTTGGCGCCGACGATCGCCTACTTCCGCAGCGCCAGCGTCGATGGCAGCGGCAACAACTCTTTTGATCATGTCAGCCTTGCCGCGGGCTCGGGCTGGATGAGCCAAACGCTCCTGACAGGTTTGCCGGGAGATACGCCTCTGAGTCGCGAGCTGGCCGCCACGCGTTCATCGATTGCCCTCATCATGATCGGCACCAACGACGCCATCGCCGGCCTTGATCCCGCGCTATTCCGCTTCAACCTGACGCTGATCGCGGACACCGCCATGTCCATGGGCGTCATTCCGGTCCTGAGCACGATTCCGGACAACCTGTTTCTGGGCGGCATATTTGAACCGCGCGTGCTGGCCTTGAATCAGGTGATTGCTGACGTGGCCGGCCAGCTTGATGTGCCGCTCTGGAATTACTGGCAGGCCTCCCACGGGCTGTCGGGCCTGGGAGTCGATGTGTTCGGTGTGCATCCGTCCGCATCGCCGCTGGGGAGCGGCGTGTTCACGGACGCGGGCCTGCTGTCCGGATACAACATGCGGAATTTCACCGCCCTGGAAGTGCTCCGCGAAGTGAAGGTCCAGGTGCTTCATGTCCCTGATGATTTTTCGATCGTACTGCAGGATAGCGCAGCGCCCACGCGAGCTGTCCCTGGCGGGGCAGCTCCGATTCAGGTTGCCACTGCGCAGTTGGCTGCCGGATCGGGTGTAACGTACTCAGTTAATGCTGCCCCGGTGCGAATTGTTGTGGGGCAACTGGCCGGAACTGCTCTTTCCAGTGGTTCAACGCTGGCCAGCGCAAGTTTGGCCGGCCTGATACCGCCGACTGCGCCACAGCCCGTTCTAGAGCTTGTGGGAAGCGGCAGCGGCCGGCTTGGCACCACGAAGGATCTGACCAAGGAAGCTGCCGCCGTGCCTGTCCCGGTGGAACCGAAACGATCCCTGAAGCCGGAACAGTTGCCCAGCCCCACGCCGGTTGAGGAGTATGGACCGGAGATTAATCCGATCGGCTCGCCTGTTTTGGAGCTGGCCCCGGATTTTCAGGTTCCGGTTGGACCCCTTGAGCCGGCTACGCCTGTGGCGCCATTCGATTATCCTTCACGCGGCATCGGAGAAAAAATCGTGGTTGCGGGTCTGCTGGTCGCTTGGGCCGGAAGATTGCCTGCGTTGGAAGACGAGGACGAGGAAAAGGAAGACGGTCAGTAATCTGCTGTGCCTTGCGAGGCGGAGCCTCGCGGGCAGTGCGTTCCCAGGCAGAGCCTGGGAACGAGGGCGGTCAGGAGCGGGCCTTCTGCGCGCCGTGCCGGGCGAAGAATTCGCAGGCCGCCTCGGCGAACTCGTGCCGATAGGCTATGAGACGGTGATCGCCGTTCTTGAAGAGATGAAGTTCCATTTCGGGATAGGCGGCGCGCTCGAGAAAAGCGATGCTCTCCTGGTATGGTACGGTCGTGTCTTGCATGCCGTGCAAAATCAAAAGCGGCCGGGCCAATTCCTTCACCAGGCGCTCCGGCGGAAACTGACTCCTCTCCTCAGCCAGCGCGTAGCCCAGTTCGACGTCCAGCCACTCGTTGCGGACGCGCAGCCGGCCGGTCTCCTTCCAGCGCGCCTGCTCTTGCTCGCTCAGCGAGGCAAAGCGGTGGTGGATGAAGCCGAAAGCCGGCGCCAGCAGAACGCAGGCGGGTACGCCGCCGGCATGGCGCAGCGTAAACCACGCCGCGGCCCAGCCGCCCATGCTGGAACCCACCAGACAAAAGCGGGGAATGCCTCGCCCGACGAGATAATCGCGCACGGCTTCGAGGTCTTCAAGAAGTCCTGTGCCGGTCAACTCCAGAAGCGTGCCTGTCGA
Organism: Gemmataceae bacterium; assembly: GCA_035939715.1. Taxonomy (GTDB): domain Bacteria; phylum Planctomycetota; class Planctomycetia; order Gemmatales; family Gemmataceae; genus DASZFN01. The sequence goes on from DASZFN010000314.1 coordinate 3,487, forward strand.
GGCGCCGTGGCCGCGAAAATCAAAGGATGCGAACGTCCAGCCTCTGCGCGCACACGCGGCTTCGACCGCCTCGGCCTTCAAGCCGGTCCGCGTGGAGCCGAAACCGTGGACATAAACCACCGCCTGGTCGATTTTCTCATCCGCATAGGAAAGGTAGAGCTGCAACTCGCCGGTCGACGGCAGAGGCAGGCGGAGCTGTTCACTGCGGCGCGGACTCATGACTCTTCCTTCACGGGTGGAAGCGTTTAAGCGCGTTACTCCTCAGACGCTATGTTTTCATTGTAGACCGGCTTCAAGGGACAGGCCGTTTTTGCTATGCCGGCCGGTTGGCACGGATGCCGGTCCGGTTCCAGAGTCTCTTGGAAGCGGTGCCGGGTTGATTTATACTAGCTTAGAGGCCGGCACAGCCTTGCCGGGCACTCGGTCTCTTCCTCAAAGCGCGGCGGGCCTGGTTATGCGAGCCCAGCTCATCCCTCTCGACGGAACGCCTGCCATCGAGATCAACCGCGATCTAACCGTTGTGGGACGAAAGGAAGATTGCGACCTTCGGCTCAATCACAAGAGCGTCTCGAAGATGCACTGCGTCATCGTCAAGACAGACGGGTTGCTTATCCTCCGCGACCTGGGGAGCACCAACGGCACCCGCGTCAACGGCCTGCGTATCCGCCGGGCCGCCCTGCTGCCGAACGATCAGTTGAGCATCGCCGGCTTCAAGTTCTGCATTTATCTGGGACCCGATGAGCAGCCGGCCGCACTGCCGCAGGAGCACACGCAACAGCTCGACGCCGAGGACGTGGCGGAGCTGCTGGGCAAAGTGAAACGGCGCACACCAGCCGGCGGCATGGGACATGTTCCGGCCGTGCCGCTTTTGTCCAAGCCCTTGCCCGACGTCTACCCCCAGGAACAGGGGAGCAAGGTCTAGAAGCTTATCCGGACGGGTGCCCTCTGGCAGTCAGAATGCCAAACAAAACTACAAAGCAAATCCGCGCCGTCGTCTTCGACCTCGATGGTCTGATGATCGATTCCGAGCCGATCTTCGAAGAAGCTGCGCGGCGGCTACTGGCGCGGCGCGGGCGAACCTTGCTGCCGCGCGTGCTTCAGGCAATGTTGGGTGTCCCCGCGCGGGACGCCTTGAAGCTGTTTGGCGAAGGTCATGGCTTGAGCGAAACGGTGGAAGAGCTGCGCGTGGAAAGTTCGCGTCTATTCGCAGAAGTGGTGGGGGAAACACCGGTGCCGCTTATGCCCGGCGTGCTGAAATTGCTGGAACGGCTGGAAGCAAAGGGTATCCCCAAGGCGATAGCCACCTCGTCGAGTGCCAGCTATGTGCAGCGCATCTTGCCGCCGCATAATTTGCTGCAGCGTTTCCAGTTCGTGCTGACGTGTGACGATGTCACGTGCGGCAAACCGGCGCCGGAAATCTACGAAAAGGCAGCGGCGCGCCTGGGTCACAACCCGGCGGAGATGCTGGTGCTGGAGGATAGCCCCAATGGTCTACGCGCGGCCAAGGCGGCGGGCGCGATCTGCGTGGTTGTGCCGCATGCCCTGATTCCTATGGATGACCTTGCCGGCGCCGATGCCATTCTGCCAAGCTTGATGGCGCCGGAGCTGTTGGCAATGCTGGGCGTATAGACATCAGGTGCTGCGGTTGACAACCCGGTCCGTTAGCATCTCCAGAACGGTGCGACAATGGGAGGGTGGCAGGCAGCGCAACTCGGCGCGCGCCGCGGCGGCGAATGCTTCCGCCCGCGTGCGGGCGTATTCGAGGGAAGCACTTTCCGCAAAGTAGACTTGCAGTGCTTCGCGCTTGTGATTGCCTGGACTGCGCAGAATTTGACGCAGCCGGACGCCCTGTTCCGCCGGGCTCTGGCTTAACAAATGAATAAGCGGCAAGGTCAGCTTCTGCTGAGCGACATCCGTGCCCAGCGATTTGCCGGTCGCTCGTTCCTCGCCAACCAGGTCGAGCATATCGTCTGCAATCTGAAAGGCGACGCCCAGCGCCCTGCCATAGAGCGCGAGCCTTTCCACCACGTGCCCAGCCATGCCGCTATATAACGCGGCCAGCCGGCAGCAGCAGGAAGTCAGCTCCGCTGTCTTGCCGTCGATAATGTCCAGATAGGCTTCCTCGCTTAGCTCCAGGTTGCCGCGCTCGCTGCACTGCTGCAGCTCTCCTTCGCACACGCGGTTGGTGGCCGCGCCGATCAACCGGCAGGCCTGGGCATCCACGCTGCTGGCCAGGTGGAAAGCGTGCGTGAAGAGGAAATCACCCAGCAGAATGCTGGTCTGGTTGCCCCAGCCGGCATTCACGGTCGGCAGATGCCGGCGAACCAACGCTTCGTCCAGCACATCATCGTGAACGAGCGTGGCCGTGTGGATCATCTCCACAACAGCGGCCAGGGTGTGGTGCGCCGGCGTCATCCGGCCGCAGGCCTGGGCGACAAGCAAGAGCAGGGCCGGCCGCAAGCGTTTGCCCCGGTAACCGCGCAGGTGTGCCGTCAAGGGCGCCACGCACGGACGCTGTCCGGCAAGCTGCTGCGCCAGGATGCGCTCTACTTCTTCCAGGTCGCGGCTGATCGGACTAAAGAAATCCACGGCGGGCTGGACTGCCGTAGGCGGGGTCGCTTGCAGGGTATCCATGACCTCTCCATGGGCGAAGCTCAGAATCCGAGATGCAGACGCGCGGATAGCCATCCCGTGGGTTTCTGAACTTTCAAGTTTTTGTGAATCTAGCAGGCAGGGAAGTGGCTGTCAATCAGTGCGCTGGAAGGCGCCGCTGCGCCCGCCGCTCTTCTCCTCGAGGCGGACGCGCTCGATCGTCATGCCGCGGTCCACTGCCTTGCACATGTCGTACACGGTCAGGGCGGCGACACTGACCGCTGTCAGCGCCTCCATCTCGACGCCCGTACGTCCCAAGACACGAACCGTAGCTTCGATGCGCAGACAACTGTCATTTTCAAAAGCGAAGTCCACCGTGGCCGCCGTGATCGGCAACGGATGACACAGGGGAATCAGCTCGCCGGTGCGTTTGGCAGCCATGATGCCTGCCAGGCGGGCCACTTCCAGCACGTCTCCCTTGGCCAAAGCACGGTCGCGGATGAGTTTCGTGGTCGCCGGATCGAGCCGCACCAGGCCGCTGGCGCGCGCGACGCGAAGCGTCTCCGGCTTTTCGCTGGTGTCAACCATGCGGCTTGCGCCATGCTCGTCAAAGTGGGTTAGCTCGGCCATCTTAAATCCCACGGGCTTGTCCCGTGGTCTCTTAGGATCGTTTCTATCCAAGCGCAACTCTAGGCGAATCCCACGGGCTTGTCCCGTGGATCATTAGGTTGGCTCTCTTAGCCGTGAAACTCCACGGGACAAGCCCGTGGCATTCCAATGCATTCAAGGAGTCGCTCGTATCCCCCCCGCAGGTCTGCATGAAAACTCAGTCGCATGCAGAGAAACTCTGCTAGCTGCATGGAAATGTCGAGCCGTGCATGGAAACTGGCGATTCGGCGGGGTTTCGGTTAGTTTGCATGCAAAGCCGCTCGGATCCGATTGCTGGTCATTCTATTTAGAAGCATGAGCACGAGAAGCGACTTGCTTGAGAGCTCCGAACCGGCTTGTTAAGATTCGGAAGCCTTGCTGTAAGCAGTCGGCCTCAGCTTGATCCAGATGAACACGCCAGCAGGTACTTCTCCGAGTTCGTCGGCGCGCGATCCCTTTACGGAAAAGCGGGCGGCCATGCGCGAGCAGTTCTTTGCCAGGCTGTTCTTGCTGGGCGGCTGGATCGGCGGTACAGATACCTACAAACGAACCATGTGGGCGGCCGTGCCGGATATCGCCCTGGCACGGGCTGGCTATTCGCTGACCATGCGCAAGGGCCTGCCGGAACCCGGCGCCGATAACCAATTGATCATGGCCGGCCATGAAGCCATGTTGGCACAGTGGTTTCACCAGCCGCTGCTTCGCGCCGACATCTTGCTAGCCAGGCAGTGGTACGCGGAGCAATCGAGCGTCAAAGCGTTTCCCCAGGAGCTATGGGAATCGATTCTGGCCAGGCAACAAGGCGATCACCTTTATCTGCCGGTCGACATCTGGGGTTTCCCCGGCGGGCAGACCTTCTTGCCGGGCGTGCCGTGCATGACCTTTGCAGGGATGGGCGGGGCCATCTCCTACCTGGAGCCGGCCATGTGCCGGTATTTTGTGCCGATCATCCAGGCCACCAAGGGCCGGCTCATGAAGCTGGCGGCGCCGCGCGATGCCGAATTCGGTTTGCGCAGCGCGCCCAACGAGATTGCCAATATCGTCTTGCTGCTGGCGCGCTATGTCGGCGGCCGGGGGCAGCTCACGTCGAACGATACCGCCGAGTTTCTGTTCCCAGAACTTTTCCATACCGTCGGCACCATCGGCCACGAGATGATGTGCGCCGCCCAGACGTTCGAGCGCGGCCTCGGCGACGCGGAATACGAAATGATGGACCGCTTCGTGACCCGCATGGGCACCGCATCTCTTCTCTGCGATCTCGTGGACGCGGAGACGGTCGGGCTGGAGAACGCACTGCGCGTGATCCGCAATCATCCGGAAACGGATAAGGTCGGCATCCGCGTCGATTCGGGCGATATTGCGGAACAAACGGCCCTTTATTTCCAGAAGATGCGCGACCAGGGGATCTCGCCGCGTATGCTCGTCTTCGAGGATGAGGTTACGCCGGCCAGGGTTCGGGAGATCTTCGCGCACTTCCAACAGGCCACCGGCGAGAAGCCGACCATGCTCTTTCCCGGCGCGGGCGGCTACTGGTGGCGGCTGGTGCACCGCGACACGGTGGCAGCCGTCTTCAAACGCACTGCCACGGGCGCTCAACCAAACACCAAGTTTTCCAACTCGCCGGGCAAGGAAACGCTAGCCGGCTATCTGCGTGTATACGGCCGTGGTGATACGATGGTGGTAGCGGATGCTTCGGAGCCCGCCCAGGGTGAGCCGCTTTTTGTGAAGCTGGTCGAAGCCGGCCGGATCGTTTACCGGGAAAGCTTCGAGGAGCAAGCGGCACGGGCGGACCACACCTGGGGCCGGTATCAGCGGTTTGAGTTGTCCGAGAAGGTGAAGGGCTGGAAGGAGCGCTTTGAAGCGATGCGGGCGCGGGAAGTGGCTGCCGCCAGACAGCGACTTGAGGCATTGAAGTAGCACCCTGGTTCCCAGGCTCTGCCTGGGAAGTACTGTCCGCGAGGCTCTGCCTCGCGAGGCAGAGCCTCGCAAGCAGTGCGTTCCCAGGCAGAGCCTGGGAACGAGAGAGTGAGTGACTGATGAACCATCACGGTTTTCTG
>DASZFN010000315.1:0-9625 GCA_035939715.1 Gemmataceae bacterium
CGCTTATTATCAATTATAAACTCGTGGCCCAACCGAACAATGCCGGGAATTGCATGCTCTTACGCACCGAACATCTCACCAAGGATTACAACGGCTTTCGGGCCCTGGACGACCTGCAGTTGACGATCCGCCCAGGCGAAGTTTTTGGTCTTCTCGGCCCTAACGGTTCCGGCAAAACCACGGCGTTGCGGCTTATCCTTGGTTTTCTCAGGCCCAGCGCCGGCCTGGCCGCCATTGATGGGCATGATTGCTGGCATGACGGCGTCGCGGCCCGGCGGCTGATCTCCTATCTCCCCGGCGAGCTCCGTCTCTACGAGAACATGACCGGCCGGCAATTGGTCAATTTTCTCGGCAAGCTGCGCGGCCAGGCCGTGACTTCTGAGCTGGATAAGCTGGCCCAGCGACTGGAAATCGACCTGAACCGGCCGCTCGCCCAGCTCTCGTCCGGCATGAAGCGCAAGGTCGCCCTGTTGCAAGTGCTGGTGCCGCACGCCCGGCTCCTCATTCTCGATGAGCCGACCAATACGCTGGACCCGACGATGCGCGATGAGCTTCTGGCCCAGCTCCGGCGGGCGCGCGACCAGGGACAGGCGGTGCTGTTTTCCTCGCACGTGCTCAGTGAAGTCGAGCAGGTATGCGACCGCGTGGGCATTCTGCAGCGCGGCCGGCTCGTCCACCTGCAAGAAATGGGGCAATTGCAAAACGGCCGTCTCATCCGCGCCCGTTTCGCTCAGCCGCTTGAGACATTGCCGGCATTCCCGGGACTCACCGCGCTCGAACGCGACGGCAGCCGGTTTACCTGGGAGTATAACGGCGCCCTGCCGCCGTTGCTGGAGTGGCTATCGCGGCTGCCGCTTGCCGACCTGCGCATGGAGCCGATGGGCCTGGCGCCGATCTATCACCGCTTTCACGGAGTCCAGGCCTGATGTTCACACTGGTTCGCAAGCTGCTGCGCGATGTGCGCGTACCGCTAATCGTGCTCATGATCTTGCTGGCGGCGTTTCAATGCCTGTGGATCAAGGTCGCGCAGCGCATCAGCGGCGACACCGGGCTCTTGCGGCAATTGGTATGGCTTGGCGAGGGGCGCGGCGTAACGCCGGGCGAAATCGAAAAGGAGATTTTTGAAGGCCCCGGCAAAATCATCAAGAGCATGATCGGCGGCGACCGCATCAGCCTGTTTCGCGTCACGGATGTGCTCACCATCGGCTACGTGCACTCCGTGGTGCTGACCATCCTCTGTCTCTGGGCGGTCGGCCGCGGCGCCGGCGCTATCGCGGGAGAAATTGACCGCGGCACCATGGAGCTGCTCCTGGCGCAGCCGCTGGCCCGCTATCGCCTGATCCTGGCACACTTCATCGTGGATGTCGTGACCATTCCGCTGCTGGCGCTGAGCATCTGGGCCGGCCAATGGATTGCCATTCCGTTGTTGCAGGTGCACGAAGTCCCCGCGCGCGGGGCAGCGGTCGGCGCGGCGATCGACCCGGCGGTATTCGGCCCGGCTTTGTGGAACGTGGCCGCGCTGGTGTTCGCCATCAGCGGCTACACCATGTGGCTATCGTCGCGCGGCCGCTTTCGCGGCCGTGTGCTGGCGGTGGCGATCCTGGCGACGTTGCTCCAGTATCTGATCAACGTCATCGGCCAACTCTGGGACGTGCTGGCGCCCTTTCGGCCGTTCACGGTGTTCTACTACTATCAGCCGCAGCAGATCATCCTGAACCACAAGTGGTCGGTGGACGTGAACAAGCTCTGGGGGAATGAAGCGGCAGCTAATGAAGTGCTGTTTAGCGTGAACGCCTTGCTGGTGCTCTTTCTGGTCGGCTTCATCGGCTATGCGCTGGCGTTATGGAAGTTCGCGCGGCGCGACTTGCCTGCGCCCTTGTGAGCCTGGCGTGTACCGGGGAATCGGCGGTATCGCGCCTGATTGCGGCATCCGTTCGTCCGTCCGCCCGCCAACACACAACACATTGGCGGACCGGCGGCGGACCCAGTGGGCCGGGGGGAGAGAGGTTGGCCACCTTGCCTGCCTTGGGGTGATTCTTAGGTTTTCTGTGTTTTCCGTGGCCATGTTGGTGGCCATCTTGGCAAGCCGCTGCCGGAAATCAACTTCGTATCGAATCAGGATATGTCGTCAGTAATTCTTGCTCTGCTTCTAACCAGAACTTAACGGCATCGCCATCTGGCTTTCCAGCAAGCTGCCACTTCCAGAAGGCATGGAGCCGAACCGCTTCCTGAGACTTGGGTTGGGCATTCTGGACCTGCTCGTCAAGGCCAGGGATCCCTGCGGCCTTCGACTCCTTCGTCGGCGTGGCTAAGGCAGGGGCAGCTAAAGGCGCGGTTTTGTGGTCGTGTGTATGCATACCGTATCTCCCCGTCGTGCTGTGATCACCGCATAAAACGAAACCATTCCTTCGAGGCAGCACCAGGCTAAAGGATGTCCGGCGGTTCGAGATCGCCGTGTTCATCGCGCTCCAATTGGAGCGGATCGTCTTGAGGCTCGCCATCATTGTCAAAATAGCCCTCTCCGCCCCTCGGCATACTGAGCAGCTTGGCGCCGTGACGTTCGAGCGAGCTGGCGATCTTGCGGAGCAAAATCGCTGCAGCGCTGGGCGACATCCCCCGCCGCAATTCTAAAGTCAAGAGGCGCTGGCCCTTCATGACCACCATTTCATAGAAGATATGGTGTCCATCTGCATCCAGCTCTTCCACAGGGTAATGGTTCGAATTCCCGCCCGAAGAATCGGGGCGGACCACGCCAATCTCCAGCCCGAGGCCTCTGGGACTTCTACCTTGCGCCATGAAGGACCTTGCCTTTCCGTAAGCGAAAAAAGCCGACGTGGTCGAATACGCTGGTACTCGACCACGTCGGCTTACTCGTCAACGGGCCTCCCGGCACGGGCCCGGGTTGCCCTTCATTTAGTCTTCCGACGACCTCGAACCAACTCGCTATAACAGATACATGGGAGTTGATTAGACCTTAATTTCTATTGTATGGCCCGGAGCAGCGAAAGCAAGCGGATCTGGGCAATCGGCGCCCGGAACTATTGGCTAGGTCAGAAGCAAGGTTTTCGGAAGAAACGGTCTTTCTGGCCCCAGAATTAGGAGCAATGGGAATGAACGAAAAAGTGGGAGCGGCAGATGCAAGTCCGCGCTTACCCAACATGCCGGCCGACGAGCGCGACCAATGGGGCAAAACATCCCATCCAGCGGAAGAGATCCATTTTCTTCGTGGCCCGCAGAAACGCACTTTTGAGCTGTGGCGGGCCATGCGCATCTTCTTCGAGTTGCTGAGCGGATTCCGCGCCCTGCACTTTGTCGGGCCGTGCGTGACGGTCTTCGGTTCAGCGCGCTTCAAAGAGGATCACATCTATTACGGCGTCGCCCGGCAAGTGGGCGCCTTGCTCGCCCGCGCCGGCTTCACCGTCATGACCGGCGGCGGCCCCGGCATCATGGAAGCTGCCAACCGCGGCGCCAAAGACGTTGGCGGCGTCTCCATCGGTTGCAATATCGAGCTGCCCAGCGAGCAGAAGCCCAATCCTTATCTCGATAAATGGGTAACCTTCCGGCACTTCTACGTCCGGAAGTTGATGCTCGTGAAGTATTCCTACGCCTTCATCGCCATGCCGGGCGGTTTCGGCACCCTCGATGAGTTCTTTGAAACCGCGACCCTGATCCAAACCGGAAAAATCAAGCAGTTTCCGCTCATCCTCATGGGCAAGGAGTACTGGCAGCCGCTGCTGGACTTCATGCACGATCGCCTGCTGGTGAACAAGACCATTGATCCCGTCGATTACGAGCGCATCACCGTGACCGATTCGCCCGAACAGGCGGTCGATTCAGTCCGGCGTATCGCCATGCATAACTTTGGCTTGACCTATGCGGGGCAGATGAAGCGGCGGTGGATGCTGGGGGAATAGCTAGTCAAGTCATCCCTCGTTTATCCGAGCGCACAAAGTCAATGAATCCTCGCCCGACGTTCAAACCGACAAGCTTGACCTTGACCTGCTTACCAACGTCGAGGCCCTCTTGCCCACTCACCAACATTCCTTCGGCAGGGGGCTTCAGGAGCCGAACCCAGGTCCCTTTTTCGGATGCGCCGGTGACGATGGCGTCGAAGGTCTCGCCAATGTGGCTGGACAAGAGCTGCGCGGCAGCGGACTTCCGCACCTGCCGCTCCACCTTCTTGGCCGCATCTTCCTGATCCGTGCAATGGCTAGCGAGCGTGCTCAGCTCGGTAGGGCTATAGGGAATAGTGCCGCCCGCAACTGCGGCTTTTAGCAACCGCTGGGAAATCAAATCAGGAAACCTTCGGTTCGGTGCAGTGGAATGATTATAATCATGCACGGCCAGCCCGAAGTGCCCGGCCGACTCTTCGCCTGGAAGTTGCAAGACATACTCGCCGGCTCCCAGCAACTTGACGATGGTCAGCGATAGGTCAGGGAATCGAAGCGGATCGGCCTGGCGCCGCCGCGCGAGGAAAGCTGCCAATGCCTTGGAATCCGGGGCGGTGGGCAGCTGGTCGGTAAATTGCTCAGCCACTTTCTTAATTCGATCCCAGCGTTCCGGAGAGCGGACCACGCGCCGCAAGGACGGCAAGCCATGCTTCTCAAGAAACCGCGCGGAGACGCCGTTGGCAGCGATCATGAAGTCTTCGATCAGCTCCTGGGCCCGATTCTTCCTTTCGAGACGTAGGTCCACGACCCGTCCATCGCTCATCACGGCCTCTGGCTCAATGGTCTCCAGGTCAAGGGCGCCCTGCTGGTAGCGGACCGATTTCATGACTTGAGCAATCTGATCTTGCATCCGCAACTGCTCGTCCATGCCCTTGATCTTTGCAATCCCTTCCGGCATCTTGTCTTTGCCGTCCAACCAGGCTGCCACGCTGCGGTACGCGAGCTTGGCATGATTATTGACCAGTGCTCGGTACACATCGGCTCCTTGCAGCGAACCATCCGCCGCCACTACCATTTGAATGACCAGGCTGAGCCGGTCCTGCCCCTCGCTGAGGGAGGTCAGGTTGGTGGAGAGATTTTCCGGCAGCATAGGAAAGATCTTCGCGGCTGTGTACACGGAGGTTGTGTTCGTCCTGGCATGACCATCGATCGCTGACCCGGCTTTGACAAGCGCATCAACATCCGCAATGGCGACCAGGATTCTGACTTTGCCGTCGGCAAGTCTCTCTGCCACGGTGAGTTGGTCCAAATCCTTCGACGTGTCGTTATCAATCGAGCACCAGAGGAGATTGCGCAGGTCGCGAATGGAATTCTCCGCCTCCCGCGCTGGACTCTGGATACCTTTCAATTGCTGAAGCGCATCTGGAGGGAAATCGGGTTCGAGGCCCCGAGCGAGCATTGCCTGGCGGGCGATTGCGGCAAGATCGCTTGAGCCGGTCTTTTCATTCATGAGACTGCTCTCCTGGCGATGCAACACATCTCAGATAGTATAAGCCAACAGCGAAGCGGGCAACAAGAAGCCGGCGGCGCTATGCCGCCGGGAGCATGGTGCTTCAACGTCCAGAACGGCGGCGAACGCATGTGCCGTATTACTTGGAGAGTGACGCACGCAGACACGGGTCTGCTCCAGGTGATTCGTCGTCGGCAACAGCCGTTCTCGCCGCGTCGATGCATTCATTGGCTCTTGGACCATCGCTTCTACCGTCCCCTTCTTTCCCCGGTTATCTACGTCCTCGATCAGCAAGGCGTCATCCGGGCCAAGCACCTGCGCGGCTCGGCCCTGGACAAGAAGGTGGATGACCTGCTGCAAGACAAGCGCGGCAGCGAGTAGGATCAAAGCTTGATGATGACATTTCATCCACGACGAGTTCATCAACAAAATTGCGCGCGTGGTCGATGAGGCCGTTACCTCTGGGAAAGAAGGCGTGGAACTCGAGTCTTTTGTTCGCACAGCCCATTTGGCTGCGCTGATTGCAGGAGTTGGCGGCCTCGGCTTCCTGTGGTGGACCAAGAGGCAAACCCGGCCGTCCGTGCGCCTGGTGCTGAAGATACTGGCTGTGGCCGGGCTCATTGGCGCTGTCATCCCGGATCAACGCATGATGTGGGATGGCCGGTATCCAACGGCAGAATTTCAGATCACCTTTGTGGACGAAAACCGGCAACCGGTCCAGGGCGTCGAGTTGCGGGTAGAAGATAAGGGCGGACGGACTTATTTTCATTATCCCGTAACCGATTACCTGCCTGACCGCGCGCCGACTTCTGACCATAGTGGTCTGATGGTATTCCACCACGCCGGCCAGGGAGTCGAATTCAGCGGGGAGGTCCGATATCTGTACTGCCTGTTCCCCAGAGTCGTGCGTCGAGGGCCGTCCTATACCTGCCGCTTCGTCCGTGGAGATACCGAGGTGTATCGGATCGACTTCTGGCAACTCGACCATTGGCAGGGATCCTGGGACGAAGTTGCCAAGGTAAGGCGCCGGTGGAAATGGCCTGCCTGGCCCATGTCCGAGCTGCTCATGACGCCAGACGAAAGCCATGAACACTGGCAGGAAAGAGCGTTGCAGTTCTTTGACCTTGATGGCGACGGCAAGCTGGGTCCCGAAGAGCGCGCCGCCTATAACGCCGGCAGGTCTTTAGAAACCTGGGAGGCGGCCCTGGCGCGAAAGAACGGCACGGCTGAAAAGGAAGAGGAGCTGGAGTTGCGGTCATCCAGAAAACAGTCACGCTGCCTGCTTCGTTGCGCTTGCCCGTCAGATGACGTTCGACAAGTACGCCACGGCCCACGATGCCGAGGCGTAGAACAATGACCATCCAGAACACGATGCGGAAGGCGCATCGCTCTGGCCGCCGGGTTGGCCCAGGCGGAGTTCGCCATTCTCGAAGCGGATGTCCACGTCCTCGGCCTTGGCGCCGGGCAGATCGGCGAACAGGGTCAGCTCCTCGTCGGTCTCCAGAATGTCGATGCGCGGCGCATACGAGACGCCCCGGGTCACTCGGGACGGCCGACTTCGGGCTGGCTGCCGTTCCTGGGCAATGCGATAGGTCAAAGACGGCGGCCGCCAGCATGAATCGAAAAATCAATTGCCTTTCTGGATATTCCGTGTCTGCCTCACTAAAGAAACGTCCGCGGCGGCGCGGCGTTTACGCAAAGGCCTTTGAGGACCTATAGCCTATAACCGCTCAGGTTACCTCTTGCGTGTCTCAAAGCGTCGGGGATTATCCTTGCCGGCGACGCTCACCGTGTAGCTTTTGCTGTCGGGCGCCACGGACAGCTTGATCCCTTCCCCGCGGCAATTCTTTTCGTCCTCGTGGTTGGCAATGAACTCCGGATCGGTATTCTCCTGAGTGCTGGCCAGCAAGTTGCGGTGCATCTGGTAAATCACCGGCGTTTCCGGCAAGCGGCGGAGCGTGCCGATGACGCTGGCATGTCCGCCCTTGCGTGGACCGTTGTTGAAAATCGCCACGCGCGGCTGCACCGTTTTCAACACGACCGGGTTGTTGCTGATGTCCAGGCCGTGATGCGTTGATTGGTAAACATCCACAAGACCAATCTTGTCCGAAGGCGCGACGAGTTTGACTTCGATGTTCCAGGTCAAATCGCCGAGGTCGAGAAAACGAAAATCGCCGTAGCCGATCAGGAAACCGAGACTGCGGGCATTGTCGGTGGCGTCGGCAGGCTGCGGGACGTGCTCTCTGGCGATGGGGTTTTCGGGCGCGGCCGGTTTATCCGGAATCACTTCACCCGAGCCGCACAGGCACAGGATGCGCAGCGGCGGTCCGCCTTCAACCTGCTTGAGCGGGACCTCGTCGCCGGCCTTCAAGGTTGTCGATTTACCCTGGCTGGCCTGCTTGTAGGCCTGAATGAGCAGCGGAAAGTTCTTGGGATCTTCGTCCAGCTTGGCCGGTATGCCGTGGTCGTAGTAATGGCGGATCGGCATCAGCTCGGAGAGGCGGGCCACGCTGCCGTAGTGGTCCGTATGCCAGTGCGTGATGATGAGGTGATCGATCGCCTTGAGGCCGGCCTCCCGGGCGGTGCGATGGATACGGTCGGCATCGCGTGCGCCGGGGTTGCCGCAGTCGATGAGCACGGATTCGCCGGCAGGGCTGACCAGGAGCGTGGCGGCGCCGCCTTCCGTATCGATGAAGTAAATATCCAGACCGCGCGTGGGCGCCTCCCTGGTCCAGGACAAGCCCGGTGCGACCGCCAGAATCAACAACGCAATCAATGAGCCACGCATAGCCGCCTCACCTTCGGTTGTGGGGCACGATTCCAATCGTGCCGAAACACACAGCACTTTCAAAACATGCCGCGCAAGTCTTTCATGATGAGCGCGTGCGCCGCCGCTTGCAACGAAAAAAACATAATGCTGGCTCCCAGGCTCTGCCTGGGAACCCACTGCCTTGGAGGCTCTGCCTCACGAGGCGCAGCCTCAGGAGCAGTGCGTTCCCAGGCAGAGCCTGGGAACGAGGCCACGCGAGCCGCTCAGGTCAGCTTCACGACCGGATAATCGCGCAGCGTCACCTGCTGGGTCTTGAGGTCGCGGACGGTGATGAGAAGTCTTTTGTTGTCATCGATGCCGAACTCGACATCGAAACGCGGCTCTGCCGCCTGAGCGGGCGGGTCGGCGTGCAGGAAGGTGGGACTCTGCTCATTGACCCAGAAGTAGTAGCGGCGTTCTTCTTCTTCCGGGGAGACGCGCGTGATGCGCGCGGCGCCGGCGGGATCGAAGACCAGCTCCATGGCCGGGGCCGCGCCGCCGTGGCGGCGTTCTCCCAGCTCGAAGACAGCCAGGCCCAACTGCGTCTGGCCTTCATGGGAAGCCTTGACGGTGATCCGCGCCACCGGCGCGCGCGTGGGATAGGGCGTGCCCCGCGCCACGATCGGTCGATAGTCGTAATCGCCCTTCCTGGGATCGACAAAGCGGATCGCGTAGTCGTGTTGGATGTGATCGTCGAAATCGACGCCGGCCACGAAGGCGGCGGCGCCGCGGGCGACGGCATCGAGCGGGCGGTTCAGCAGCACGCGCTCGCGCCCGAAAATCCGTTGCAAGGTCCGCTGCACAGATGGCACCATGCTGGTGCCGCCGACCAGCAGCACCGCCTTGACGTTTTCCTCGTCGTAGCCGCGCTCGCGGGCGTTGTTCAGCGCCCGCCGCACCGCCTGATCCATGTGCGTGAAAGCCTGATGCTCATCAAGCAAATTCTCGAAGCCCTGGCGCGTGAATTTGGCAGAAACGATGGTGCTGCTCACCGGATCGCCGAGGCGGACGAGGCTCTCTTCTTGAAAGGACAGCTCTTCCTTGGCACGTTCGCATTCGACCAGGAGCGCCCGGCCCAGCCGCAGCATGACGTCGTCGCCATCGCGAAGCTGATTTTGACGAAGCAGGTCTTCAAACAGCCACTGATCGAAGGTGGCGCCGCCCAGGTCGGCACCCGCCTTGCCCAGCACGCGGCAACGCCGCCGGCCCGGCTGGGATGCATCCTCGATCAGCACCACGGCGACATCCAGAGTGCCGCCACCGAAGTCGAAGACGAGGTAGACGTCGCCCGGTTGCACGATGGCCCCGTAACCGAGCGCCGCGGCAGAAGGCTCATCCAGCAGGCGGAAGCGCGGCAGGCCCGCCGCCTCGGCCACGCCGGTCAGCCAGTCCTCATAATGCTCGAACGCCTCCACG
>DASZFN010000316.1:0-3625 GCA_035939715.1 Gemmataceae bacterium
GACACATCTGGCGCAAGGGTTGCCCGACTACATGGTACCGGCGGCTTTCGTGATCCTCGAGGCCCTGCCGTTAACGCCCAATGGCAAGCTGGACCGCAAGGCGCTGCCCGCTCCGGAGTTTAAGCCCGCAGTTCTGCGCGCCCCGCGCACGCCGCAGGAAGTTCTGCTTTGTTCACTCTTCGCCCAGACCTTGGGCGTGGCGCAGGTCGGCTTGGACGACAACTTTTTCCATCTCGGCGGCGACAGCATCGTTTCGATCCAGCTCGTCAGCCGGGCGCGTGAGGCCGGGCTCAGCATCACACCGCGCGATGTCTTCCAATATCAACAGGTCGAAGCGCTGGCGGCGGCCGCCCGTCCGGTGGAAACCCTGGTCAAGGTCGCCGACCCCGCAACCGGCGCGCTGCCCCTCACGCCGATCATGCACTGGCTGCTGGCGAGGGGTGGCCCTTCCGACCGCTTCAACCAATCCACCTTGTTGCAAGTTCCCGCCCAGTTGCAGAAGGAATATTTGGCGGCGGCGCTACAATCGCTGCTGGATTACCATGACGCCCTGCGCTTGCGCTTGATTCACGGGGCCGATGGTACGAGCCTTCATATACCCGAACCGGGTGGGATCCGGGCTGAAGCGGTTCTGCAGCAGGTCACGATCGAAGGCTTGGACGATGCTGCGCGTCAGGCGTGCCTGATGCGCGAACGGAAAGCGGCGGAATGCCGGCTCGCTCCTGAAGCGGGAGTGATGCTGCAAGCCGTATGGTTTGAGGCGGGCCGGACGCAGCCGGGCAAACTGCTGCTCGTTGTGCACCATCTCGCGGTCGATGGCGTGGCCTGGCGAATTCTGCTGCCCGATCTGGCTGCCGCCTGGCAGGCGATCGCCGCCGGTCAGCAACCGGCGTGGCCGCAACCCAGCACCTCTTTCCGTCGCTGGGCCTTGTTGCTTGAGCAAGAGGCAAAGGCTCCCCGACGCGTACAGGAACTGGCTTTCTGGAAAAGCTCGCTTGCGGCAGTGGTCCCCGTTTGCGAACAGCCGCTCGACCCGCAGCGCGACACGGCCGGAACCGCCGGCCGGTTCACCCTCACGCTGCCAGCCCATCTCACCGCTCCGCTTCTCACCATGGTGCCGTCGGTGTTCCAGGCGCGCATCAACGACGTTTTACTCACCGGCTTCGCGCTTGCCGTCGCTCAATGGCGCCAGCGCCGGGGACTGCCCGTGAACGACGCCGTGACGATCAACCTCGAAGGCCATGGCCGCGAAGAGATTTTCCCCGGCGTCGATCTCTCCCGCACCGTGGGTTGGTTCACGAGCCTGTTTCCCGTCACGCTCGATCCGGGCCAGAGCGATGACCCGGGACGGGCGTTGAAGACCATCAAGGAGCAATTGCGCAAAATACCCGACAGCGGCCTGGGTTACGGGCTCTTGCGCTATAGTAATCTGCAAACCGCGGCCGAACTCGCCACCCTGCCATCGCCCCAGCTCGGATTTAATTACCTGGGGCGCTTCGATGCCGCGCGAAACAAGGATTGGGGCATCGCCGCCGAAGCGCGCGGGTTGGGCGGAGGCGGCAACCCGGACCTGCCGCTCGCCCATGTGATAGAACTCAACGCCTGCACGCTCGATGAAAGCGATGGCCCTGTACTGAGCGTGCAATGGACTTGGGCGCCCGCCCTGCTGTCCGAGGAAAGCGTGCGCGAGCTGGCGCAAGGCTGGTTTGAAGCCCTCAAGATTCTGGCCGACTGCGCGAGCCGGCCTCACATCGGCGGCTTCACGCCCTCCGACCTGCCGCTGGTCGCGCTCACGCAAAGCGAAATCGAACGGCTGGAACAGAAGCACCGCGGGGTGGACGATATTCTGCCGCTCTCGCCGCTCCAGGAAGGCCTGCTCTTCCACGCGCTCTACGATGCCCAAGGGCTCGACATCTACACGGTTCAACTCGCGTTCACCCTGGAAGGTCCGCTGGAGGAGAAAAGACTGCAAACCGCCGCGCAAACGCTGCTGCGCCGTCACTCCAACTTGCGCGCCGGCTTCGAACACGAAGGCTTGTCCCAGCCCGTGCAAGTCATCGCCAGGGAGGTTGCGTTGCCCTGGCAGCTTCATGATTTTTTCGGCAGCGAGTCCCCTACCCGCCAGGAGCGCGTGGCCCAATGGCTGGCGGCCGATCTCACGCGTCGCTTCGACCCCGCCCGGCCGCCCTTGCTGCGTTTCAGCCTTTTGCGGCTCACGCCGGAAGAGCACCAGCTTGTCCTGACGCACCATCATATCCTGCTGGATGGCTGGTCCGTGCCCTTGCTCCTGCAAGAATTGCTCACGCTCTACGCGCAACCAGACAGCGCAGCCGCCTTGCCGAGAGTCGTGCCCTACCGCGATTATCTCGCCTGGATCGCCGCCCAGGATCGCGAGGCGACCAAGGCCGCCTGGCAGGCCGAGCTCGCTGGCTTGGAGGAAGCCACGCGGGTGGCTCCGGCGAACACCGTGTCGCTTGAGCCAGAGCAAATCGCCCTCGAACTGCCGCCCGCCCTCACGCAGGCCATCGCACAGCAGGCACGCAACAACGGTCTCACTTTAAATACCCTCATCCAAGGCGCGTGGGGGCTGCTTTTGGGCCACCTGACCGGACGGCGTGACGTCGTCTTCGGCATCACCCTCGCCGGACGCCCGCCCGAACTTCCAGGCGTCCAGGGCATGGTCGGGCTTTTGATCAACACGCTGCCGGTGCGCTTGCGTTGGCAGCCGGCCGACTCGCTGTTGCAAATATTGACCCGGCTCCAGGAGAACCAGTCGCGGCTTATCGCGCACCAACATATCGGGCTTGGCGAAATCCAGCGCCTGGCCGGCCTCGGCGAGTTGTTCGACACCAACGTCGTCTTCGAAAATTATCCCATCGATCGCGCCGCGTTGCGGGAACGCGTCCACGGCCTGCGCTTCACCCGCTTCTCCGGTCGCGATGCGACCCACTTCCCGCTGTGCCTGGCGGCTGCACCGGGTCCGCGCCTCCGGCTTCGTTTCGACTATCGGAGCAACCTCTTCAAGCGCGAAGCCGCGGAAGCGATGGCCGGACGTTTCGTACGGCTGCTGGAAGCGGTCGTCGCCGATCCTCACCAACGGATCAGCCAGGTGGATTGGCTGGCCGCAAAAGAACGCCAGAAAATTTTGGAGGAATGGAACCTCACGGATCACCCCGTCCCCGCCACCATGACACTGGCCGCGCTCTTTGAAGAGCAGGTGGCGCGCAGTCCCCAAGCCACGGCTCTCGGATTGGAGGAGCAGAGCTTGAGTTATGCGGAACTCAATGATGCGGCCAACCGGCTGGCTCATGTGCTCATCGCCCGCGGCATCGGCCCCGAGGATATCGTGGCACTGTGCCTGCCGCGTTCGTTCGAGCTGATGGTGGCCATGCTCGGCACGCTCAAGGCCGGTGCAGCCTATCTGCCGCTCGACCCGGATTACCCACCCGAGCGGCTGGCCTTCATGCTCGGAGATGCGCGTCCCAAGATGCTTCTTACCATGGTCGGGATCGCGGCGCGCTTGCCGGCGGACGTTCCTAAAATCGCGCTGGATGACACGGCCACCCGGCAAACCCTGGCGCAAAGCCCGCAGGGCAATCCTTCGGACCGCGAACGCACCCGGCCG
>DASZFN010000317.1:0-3229 GCA_035939715.1 Gemmataceae bacterium
GTGCTCGGTGAACGGGTCGTCTTCTGCTTCGAGCGTAGAAACCGTAGCCAGAAGGAAAAGTGCCGATCCGATTCCCGCCTGGCCGATCCATCCTAATGACATTGCTGCCTCCCGTTTGAACGCCGCCTCAACGGAAGCCACCGTCGCAGGAGTTTGGCGAGGAGCTTCACAACGACTGCCAGCTTGACGCGCCGACGGGCGTCGAGCAAGAGTTGGCCAGCCCCGCCCGCCTGCGGCCGGCTCGGCGAGCCGCGTGTGCCGCGCCGGTTGGCCTGCGACGTTGCCACGCCCGGCAGCCGCATGGCCGGCTTCGCGAACAGCAGCATGCGCGGCCCAGCTTGCCCGCGGACGGGCTCGGCGAGGGCGCGATCCACTTCGGCCGCCAAGATTCCTGCGGAGAAAAAGCCCACTATTCGCGTTGTTCGTGGGACATCGCAGCGGAGCGGCCGCCCTTTGAACCCTCTCGGCAGCTTGGAATTCCCAATTTGTGAATCCGGCCTGGCTTGCCCATCTTGAGCGGCTGGCGACCGGTGCCAGAAACTGCCGATGCAATCAAGAGAACACCTCGGCTTCCGATCGCGAAAAATGATCCTCCTTGAATTCGCTCCACGACCCATGGGCTGGCTCTTTCTACTCCTCGCCATCCTGCTGGAAGTCAGCGGTACGACCTGCCTGAAGCTCTCGGCCGGGTTCACCAAGTGGTTGCCATCTGTCTTGGTCTTGACCTTCTACGGCCTGAGTCTCTTGGCGCTGGGGTTTTGCCTGAAACAACTCGAAGTCGGCGCGGCCTACGCGATCTGGGCTGGACTCGGCACCGCACTGATCGCAATGATAGGCTTCATTTGGTTCAAGGAGCCCGTCTCCGCGATCAAAATTGTCTGCCTGCTCTTGATCGTCGCCGGCGTCGTCGGCCTCAAGGCGGCGGGCGGGCAGTAGCCATGTGGAATGCCATTATCGACACGCAACCGGCCGATTTCTGGCCGCCGCGGACCAACCGATTCTGGCGTGCCGTGCTCGACCCTTGGCGAGCCCTGTTCCTGCGCCATCACTATCGTGTGACTGAGGTACGAGCGGAGGGGACCGCTTGGTTCCACGACTGCTTCGCACCCGGCGACGGCGTGCTGATCGCGCCCAACCACAGCGACGACAGCGATCCTCTGGTCATGATGGAGGTAGGACGGCAATGTGGCGTGCCGTTTCACTTCATGGCCGCTTGGCAGCTCTTCCGGCCGCACTGGGGACTCGACGGCTTCTTCTTGAAGCGGATGGGCGTGTTCAGCGTCGACCGCGAAGGCATCGACCGCCGCGCCTTCCATCAGGCAACGGAGTTGTTGACCGCCGGACGGCGGCTGGTGGTGTTTCCGGAGGGAGAGGTCTATCACCTCAACGATCGGCTGACTCCGCTCTTGGACGGCGTGGCTTTCATGGCCCTCAACGGCCAACGTGAGCTGAACACGTCTCGGCCAAGGGGGCGCGTGTGGCTCGTCCCGGCGGCCATTCGCTATCGCTACGTGGAGGCGATCGGTCCACGGCTCGAAACGGCCCTAACCCGGCTTGAGAACCGGCTGCGCGTCAAATCGCCGCCCGGCACGCCGCTCGCCGAGCGAGTGCTGCGTTACGGCGAGCATGTGCTGGCGATCAAGGAGAAGGAATGTTTCGGCCGTTGCCGTGACGAACACGATCTGCCAAGGCGCATCTCGCGACTGACCACCGCTCTGCTCGAGCGCCACGAGTTGACGTACCTGGGGGCAAGCCCGGCGGCCGATACCGTGCCCTTGCGGGCCAAGGCCCTGCGTCGTCGATTGCTGGGCACCTGGACCGACAAAGCGGCCGATGATGAAACCCGCCGCCGGGCGCGCGCGGCGCTCGACGACGTTCAGTTGGCGATGCAAGCCTACAGCTATCCGGGCGACTATATCAGCGAGAGCCCGACCGTCGAGCGGATTGCCGAAACGATCGAGAAGCTGGAGGAGGACATTCTCGGCCGCTCGCGGCCCAAGGGCAGGCGGAGCGCGCGGGTGCTGTTCGGCGAGCCGATCGACTTGAGCCAGGTGGCCGGTTCCGGCCGGCCCCGGCTTGTCGCCGCGGCGCTCACCGACCAGCTCGCAACGGCGATCAAGAACTTGATGTCGGATGGAAGCGTGAAAAAGTTTACGGCCGCTGCGTGAACTTGTCCGTTGGATCAACCTTGTCGCCATCCTCTCTCTGGCGGGTTCAGCATCTGCGGATGGTAGTGATGGCGTTTCGATTTTTGTCAGGAAAAACCGGCTGGTGGGGCGTCTCTGCGGCCTCCGGCGGCCGGGCGCAGGAGCGCTTTCAGCGTCCAGCTCGCCAGCCCCGGCCGCGTGAAGGCTTGGCCGATCCGATTCCGAACACCCGGCCGGTTTTGGGCGCAAGCCCTGACAAAAGTGGCCAACTCGGGCCCGATTTTGCGTCGGACGGGCCAGGCCGGCTTCTGACGCCAATCTTGGCCTTGCGAGCGTTTCTGGGTCGTCTTGCGTTGTCGGCGCGCCGGGCATCCAGTGGCCAAGCGCTAGAGGCAAAAAGGGGCGTTGCTAGGACTTCCACCGCATGTACGATCTAGGTCGCCTTCGGCATGTCATCGACGGCAATCATGAGCGAGCTCTCGTGCCAAATTCCCAACTCCAGTTCACGCTGCCCCAGTTGTTTGCCGGCATGGTCTGGTTGGCCGTGATAATGGCAAGCTCGCAATATCTCCCTTCATCGCGGAAGGATTCCTACGTCTTTTTCACGGGGATGTTCAGCATCGCTGTGATTTCCCTGCCTGTGATCGTCGTCGTTTACCTGCGTTTCTATAATCCCGACGGCTTGAGAGTCGCGGGCGTTACGGCCGACCGCGTTCGCATCCTGGTCACGGTATTGCTTGCCGAGGTCCTGTTGTCCGAGCTAACAACCGTCATCGTGGTCTCCGATTCGAAGTGGTTATCCGTGGTCGCCGGGTTCGCCAGGATCGTGAGCAGTCTCGTCCCCGTGGCGCTCGTGGCGGTGCGGGCTCCGGCGCGCCGCACTGTGTTCATTTGGATGGTTTTTGCGCTCGCCGCGCTGGGCCTGTTGCTGCTGTTCGTTCATACTGCACTCTCCCAGCGATTTGAATGGACGCCGGAAAAACTCTCGGCGTTCGCCGACCAATTCCTCTACAGCATGGCCCTCTTGTGCGTTGCCATGGTGAGTGGGTTGCTTTTGACGATGCTCGACCCCTTGCGCGAAT
>DASZFN010000318.1:0-4279 GCA_035939715.1 Gemmataceae bacterium
AATTGTGACCCCGCCCGGAGCCAAAAAATGTCGCGCGCCTGTGTTAATCCGTTTGTGGAAAAGTTTTGTCAAAAAACTTTTCCACAAACCAGTTAACGCTCGGCGCGAGCGCGCGATACGATTTCGCGTCTCGTTCGGACCCCGAGCGGGACGCGAACTTTTTTCGATGCCGGCGACCAAATCGCCGTAAGCTCAATAATGACATTGCATTACTGAATAAGAGAGCGCGCGACTCTCAAGAGAGGAGTTATGAGGTAGGCGGCCAGCCCCTTCTTACGAAGGGAATCCAACCGCCCCCTCCCGGTAGGGTCGAGGGCTGGCGCGGTGCCCCGAAGGCTGGGCCTATCTGTTGCTCCCCGTTTCCTCTGGGAGTGCCTCACCAGCCCCGCCGTGAACCCGTTTCCAACCCCCGCCACGTCGAACGGAGCAGGCGGTTTTCCCGCACTCCGCTCTCCTGTTCGCTTCACACCAAGGCTTATGTGACCTATCCGCTCGGCAGCGCTTTCGGCGGTCGGCTCACCCGGTAGCCATCGAACAGCCCCAGATGCTCATACAGCCACCGCCTACTCCACCTGTCCCAACCGAAGCCCCGAAGCCCCCGGGCGCGCATCAAGTGTCGCCGCACCTTCTTCTCCACCCAGTCCTTGACGAAGCCGAAGCACCGGCTCGAATCCCCGATGGCAAAGTACCTCACCCAGCCGCGCAGAATCGGGTTGATGAGAGCCACCACCCGTCCGATCGTCTGAGACTGAAAGCAGCGGAAGATGTCCTTGAGCTTGTCCAGTAACGCCGTCCGCTTCTTCAGCTTGGGCGTGTAGCGAGGCCGCCACACTCCCTTGCGACTGCGCACCCGGCGAAACTCAAAGCCCAGGAATCCGAAACTTTCCCCTTTGCCCAGGTCCACGATCCGACTCTTCTCCTCGTTGATCTCGACGTGGAGTTTGGCCAGTTCCTCACGGAGCCGCTTGTTCACCGCCTGCAACAGCCAGTCATGACGCGGCAAGGCATCCACCAGGATGACCAGGTCATCGGCGTAGCGCGCGTACTCCAGGTACGTGTACTTGCCGTTACGGGTGGTCTCCTTGGCCTTCTCCAGCATCTTGTCCACCTCGTTGAGGTAGAGGTTGCTGAGCAAGGGAGAGATCACGCCGCCCTGAGGAACTCCTTTCTTCCCGGTCGCCTTCAGCATCATCTTGAGCAAGCCCAGCACGTTGGCATCGCTCACCCGACGAGCCACTTTCGCCAACAGCAGGTCATGCCGCACGTTGTCGAAGTAAGCCCGCAGGTCGATGTCGATGATGCGCGTCTTGTGCTTGACGATAGCCTCGGCGACCCGTTGCACCGCTTCATGGGCTGTCCGCCCCGGTCGATAGCCAAACGACCCCGGTTGGAAGTCAGCCTCGAAGATGGGTTCCAGGATGAGCTTGAGGGCTCCCTGGACCACGCGGTCGCGGATGGCAGGAATGCCCAAGACGCGAACCTTTCCGTCGCCTTTAGGTATCTCCTGCCTCCGGTTCCGCAACGGACGATACGTGTGTGCTGTCAGGTCGTCCTGAATCTGCTTGAGGAACGCTTCCACGCCGCTGTCTTCGATGGCCTCGAAGGTGACCCCATCAATGCCTGGGGCACCGTTGTTCTTCTTGGCCAGTAAGTAAGCTTCGTTGAGTGTTTCCCTCTTGCCGATATGGACGTACAGACCCCAGAAACGCCAGGCCGTGTCGGCCTTCGCCTTGGTGTAGATCTTCCTTCTCAGGTCTTGCAGCTTGATAGGCGTCTTTATCATCCCGCCCCTGCCTCCCGTGTTGTTGGAAGAATGACGAACAGCAGGGCTCCTTCGCTCCACGGACGTTACTCCGTCTCCACGCTACTACGAGCCCATCCGCCGCCCTCTCGTCGTCAGCCGATTTCCCGGTGTTGCCGGTTATACGGCCTACCCAGCTTCCGCCCTTTCGGGTCGGGACGAGGAGGGTTTCTCCAGTTGCTCGATGTGTCCTGGTCGTCGTGCCGTCGCTAACCACCCCGCCGGAGCGACCCGTCGCGTCAATCGGTTTGCGACGAGCCGTGCTGCCTTCGCCCTCACGGTTGCGGGCTCGGCCTCCGGGCTGCGCCTTTTCGGGGCCACCTCGCGTTCACTTTCGTTACGGCCCGAGAACTTGCCCTCATCCAAAGATGAGGTTGTCGAGGGGCTTCAGGACCGTCGGTTTCCCTTCGGCCTGCCCTCCCAGCTACGGGGCTTCCGATTCTTACCCCGGCAGGTCTGTCTCCTGCTGAACACATCAGCCTTTCCTGGACGCACAACCGGACAGGCGGGTTTCCCGCATCCGGCTCTCGGAGAAGGCCTCACGGCTTCGCCCTCGGAAGACCTAGTCGTTGAACCGTGCGCTCCAAGCTCACGACCCCAAGCACGCCGTACAGGTGATCCAGCGGATACGTGTCTCCACCGGACCCCCGTACTTTGTGCTTCCGACACAGCCACCGGCGCAGCCTCAGCCACATGTGGCGATCCACGATGCGGAAGGCTTTCCAGAAGACTCCCTGGGCGAAGTAATTCCGCCAGCCAACCAAGATCCGGTTCAGCGTGGCGATTCGCTCGGCAACCTCCAGGAACAACCAACGTCGGCTGGTCTTCTCACTCACTACGTCACACAGACGTGTGATCCGCTTGCGTGACGGCCAGTATTGGATACTGGCTCGACCCGTGCGGGGTGAGTGATACCGGCCGAACGTGAAGCCGAGAAAGTCGAACGTCTCTTCCGGCAGGCGACAGATGTGCGTCTTGGCCTCGTTCACCGTGAGTTTGAGCCGTCTCATCATGGCCTGCATCGCTGTTAGCGCCGCTTCAGCGCTGCCACGGCAGCAGATCACGAAGTCATCGGCGTAGTTCACGATGTGAGCATCCAGACGCTCCTCGTGTCCGAGCACCTTCCACCCCAGAATGAACCGACGCCTATACAGGTTGCTCAATAGCGGCGAGATCGGCGCGCCTTGCGGCGTCCCTCGTCGCTCGTCCTGGTTGCGGTTCGTTCGCCGCACCTTGCCGCGGGCGTCGGTCTCCTCGACCGGCGCTACCAACCACTGTTTGATGAGAGCCAGGATCGACCCGTCGCTCACGCGGCGAGCGACCGACCTCATCAACTCCGCGTGCGGGATGCTATCGAAATAACCGCTCAGGTCGGCATCGACCACCTGCGTATGCCCCGTCCGCAGCCACTCCCGTACCTGCTCGACGGCCTCGTGAGCGCTGCGGCCTGGTCGGTAGGCATATTGCTCCGGCGCCAGGTCGGCCTCGAAGATGGCTTCGAGAACCAGCATGACCGCCATCTGCACGACACGATCTCGAACCGTGGGAATGCCCAACGGCCTCTGCTTGCCATCCGGTTTGGGCAGCCATACCCGCCGGACCGCCTGGGAACAGTACGTCTTGTTTCTCAACTGGTCCGCCAGTTCGCTCAGCCAACGCCCTCGCCCATACGCTTCGATGTCCTCGAACGTCTGTCCATCGACGCCTGCGGCACCGCCGTTGGCGCGGCAACGCGCGAAGGCGTAGGTCAGGACATCCGCTCGGTACACCTTGTCGTACAGGGCGTAGAAACGGTGGCCGGGCGTTTCCTTCGCTTTCCCGTGTAGCGCCGTCTGTAGTTTCTGGACGCTTATTGGAGTTAGTAGGCTCACGCCAATCTCCTATCCCGCACTACGTGTTGCGCTGCCTTCAACCAGGGTCCCTTCCCTCCATCGGCGTTACCCGACTTCCGCGGTACTACGGACCCCTCCGCCACCCCGCCTGGCCCGGCCTGTCCCTCGCGGGCTTCCGGTTTGACAACGCCCGTTGCCACCAGGGGGGGCTTCCCGTGTTGCGACTGAGAACTATCCAGGCATGCCGTCGCCACTACCCCGGCGGGACCGCAAGAGGGGATGGTCGCTCGGTTCCTCCTGCGATGTCAGCCTTCGCCGCTCAAAGCCGGCTCGGCTCCCGCATTAACAATTTCGAGGCCTGCTCAGCGTTCACGCACGTTACGGCCTGCCTGTTGGCAAGGTCACCCGAGGCGACCCCTTGCACCGAAGGCTTCGGCAGTTTCGTTACCTCCACTGCCGCTCCGATTGCTACCGGCCGGAGCGACCCAGTTGCCGGGCGGGACTTGCACCCGCAAGCTCTCAGCGCCTTTGCACGGCGCACTTCGAGGAGTGTTTGGTTCGGGAACTCTGGACCTGAGGAAATGGGACACACCGCCAAGACCCAAGCGATGCGCTGTCGGCCCCAAGCGACAGAAACTAAGCGATG
>DASZFN010000319.1:0-10767 GCA_035939715.1 Gemmataceae bacterium
ATGGTGTCTGGAACCTTCAAGGCGTGCAAAAAAGACTGAAATCTATGCTGCCCGCAAGGTTCCAGACACCTTTTTCAACAGGACTGCAAGGCGACGGGCGATTCAAAGCCGATATGCGCTGCAGCCTCTCTGGACTGCAAATTGATTTGTGTAGGGCAGGTGTTCAACCTGCCATGTTCCGGCCAGCAGGCCAAACCCTGCCCTAGATTCTTTAATAGCTACTGCTCTGAGAACGCAACACACGCAACTGCTTCTTGAGGGCAGACTCCTGTCGGCGAAGCGCGCGCAGTTGCGACGGACTCAATTCGCCTGCCGCTTGCTGCGCCTGGATGGTCGCCTGCAAGTCTTCCAGCTGTATCTGCACTGCCTCCCTTTGTGCAGCGCGCTGTTGCCTGGAAGTTTGTTGCCCCTGCATGGCCTGGAGCTGGAACGCGTTCAATTGGCCGGACAGTTGCGTCGCCAGGGCGTTTTGCTGCAAGGCGTTTAGCTGCAATTGCGCGGCATTGACCTGCGGCACGCCGCTTAGCTGGGCGAGGAAGGCGTTATTCTGCAAGGCGCTTAACTGCGCCTGCAGGGCGGCTTGCTGCAAAGTCTGCGAGGACGTGAAAGGCTGTGAGAATGCGAAGGGCTGTGACAGCAAGTTGGTTTGCTGCGGCAAAAGAGAGGATTGCAGGGAGCTACGGCTCATTTGCCGTTGCATGCAACCCCCGCGTTGTGCCCAGACCGGCTGTGCCACGCAGAGCAAGGCGAGAGATGTGAGAAGCAGGACTCGATGGACAGAATGTCCCAGGTGAAGTGATAGCATCGAGGTCTCCTATATGTTCCGGTTCGTACCCTCAACTACAACAGAAAGGCAAATGTTTCGTTTGCGCGCGGTGAAATGAATTTTCCGCCTCTGTTTTAATGAAAATGCCCCGCCGCCAGCCATCCCCGGCGTCGCCCAGCACTAAGAAATTCGCCGCACGGCGGGACAATGTCTCCATGTAGACATAGATGCTCGCTCCCGGCAAATGAGGCGCGGCTTTGCACGCCCGAGTACCCTGTGCATGCATAAAAACCAATTTGGCCGCTTATCGATGGGGCCGCCTGTCGCCAAACTCTCGGTTGGGCGGCGGGCCTTTTGGTCCGCCAAAGGGCGGCGGGTATCTGAACGTGCCGTTGAAGGGTTTGCCGGTCATGTTGCGCCAACGCTGCACCTGTTCCGAAGTCAGGATCGCCAGGATGCGGTCGGTCGCGGTATTGACTCGGAAAGTGTGGCCTTTCCAAAAGTTTTCCGACCCGGGCTCGGGGCGCCCGAATTTCCCGCTGAAATAGACCTCCTCCTCGATCTCGCGAATGCGCGCCCGCTGCTCCAGGGTCAGTTTGAGCTGCGTCGCGATTTCGCTCTCGTGGAAGGCGGTTGTGCCTCGGGATTGGACGGCCAGCTGCCGCAGACGCGTCAGCTGTTCAGGCATTAAGATGCCTGCAACAGCCGCTTCGTGGGCGCGGGCCTTTTCGAGGAAGCGCCGGTCATTCTCGTCTGTCGGGCGCCGGTGGAAGTCGAAAAACGGCTCCTGGTGTTGCTCGTCAAGCTGCTTGGTCAAGCTGGCAATGCCGCTGCGCTGCTCGGGGGACGCGTTGAGGTCGTCGAGCACCTGCGGGTCTTTCAGCAAAAACATGTGCCGGTCCCCCTGCAGCAAGACCAGGTCGTCGATGATTTTCTTCACGCGGTCGCGCGTTATTTTCAGGACCGCCTGGGCATCGGGATCGTCGCGGCGCTGCTCGATGAACTTCTGATAATAGGCCAACGCCCCCTGCAGCATGCGTTTGCGCAAATCTCCCGTGAAGGGATTGTCGGCCAATTCGTCGTCGGCAATCGAAATCATTTCATCCGCAGCTTGCCGGGCAAGCTGGAAGCGCTCTTCCGCCTCTTTCCTTTGCCGGCGCTCTTCATCATAGGCCCTTGCGATTAACGCCGTGCTCACCCCGAAACCGATCACGCCACACACAAGCAGCACGAGCGCTGAGCCCACCAGGGCGGGATGCCGGCGCATCCACTTGCGGGTGCGATCGACAGCCGACGGCCGCCGCGCCAGGATCGGCTTGTCATCCAGGAAGCGCTGCAGGTCCTCAGCCATTTGCTGAGCCGTGGCGTAGCGCTCGGCCGGCTCCTTGGCGATGGCTTTCAAGACGATGGTTTCCAGCTCGATGGGAATCGCGCGGTCAAAGCGGCGCGGCGCGGGAGGATCGTCGAGGGCAATCTGGGTCAACAGCTCGTTGCGATCCTGGCCGTCGAAGGCCGGCCGCAATGTCAACAGCTCATACAAGGTGACGCCGAGCGAGTAGATATCGGTGCGGTGGTCCACGTCGCTGCGCCTGGCAGAAACCTGCTCGGGACTCATGTAGCGAACGTGCCCAGCAATTCGCCTGTCATGGTCAGGCCGGTGGTGCTCTGGAAGAGAGCCAGGCCGAAATCGGTGATCCAGAGATTGCCGCGCACGTCGAGCAGCAGGTTGGCCGGTTTGATGTCGCGATGGACGACGCCGGCCTGATGTGCGTGTTCGAGCGCCTCGGCCGCCTTTTGCATGAGCTGGGCAACCCTGCGGAAAAAAGAGGTCCGCCGCGTGGAACGTTCGGTGGTGAAGGACGCATGATGCTGCGCTGGAGTCTCCGGTCCTCCGTCGCGCCTGGAGAGGCAAAGCGGCTCAACGTTGGACGGCTGCTCCGCCGCAACAGGCGCGTCGCTCGCGGGCACTTTGTCCCTGGAAACGCCTGGTCGCCATGGCGCCGACGGCTCATGCCGGCTCAGTTCGTCAATGAGGTCGGCCAGGCTTTGCCCATCGATCAACTGCATCGCGTAATAATGCACGCCGCGCTCGTGTCCGACGGCAAAGACCGGCACGATGTTTGTGTGATGCAGTTGGGCAGCTGCTTGCGCTTCATTCTCGAAGCGTTTGAGTTGCTTGGGATCGAACGCCGACGCGAAGGGGAGCACCTTCAAGGCAATGCGCCGGTTCAGCGAAGTTTGATACGCCTCGTAGACAACGCCCATGCCGCCACGGCCGATCTCGCGCAGTAAGCGAAATTCGCCGATTTGACCCAACTCGGAGGACGCGGCCGACGGGGCGGCAGCATCTGGCGGTGAAAGGGCAGCCTTTTGGGTCTCGGCCGGACCGGACGACGGGTTTTCCTCCGGGGAAGCGGCGGACAAACTTGCCTCGCGCAGGGGTGCCGCCAGTCGGCCGATTTCATCGCGCAGCGAAAGGAATTCGCACAATTCGGCGGCGAATTCCGGATGGCGCGACAACAACCGCCGCCGCTCCGGCGCCCGGCCTTGCTGGGCTTCTTCCAGATATTCGAGCAGGATCTCGTTCAGACGGCTGTCCCGCTCGGACTCATCACGATGCTCGGCGTTCATAGCTTGCCCGGTTGTGGCGGCGAGTTTTAAACTTGCCGGTCTTTCGGCGACTTGCCGGTCCTTCGGCAAGTTGAAAACTTGCCGCCACAGTCACTCGCTGCTGTGTTCCTGGAGAAGCTGCCGCAGCCGCTTCATACCGCGGAATAACAGCCCGACGACTGCGTTCTTCGTCCGCTTCATTTGCTCGGCCGCTTCGGCGACCGTGCGGCCTTTCAGATGGTGCAGTTCGATGGCCAGACGTTGGTCTTCCGGCAACTGGCCGAGCGCCGTGGCCAGGCGCAGATGCAATTCCTGGCGCATGGCCTGCTGGCTCGGCGATGACTGATCCGCTGCCAGCCACGCCTCCAGACGGTTCGCGGATTCTTCCAGGCCGGCCTCCAGCGAGCGCTCGCGGCTCACGTCGCGCACGCCGGCCCCGAAGCGGCGCACCACTCCCGCCAGATGGTTCGCCAGAATTTGACGCAGCCAGCCGAGCAGCTCGGCCTCGGTGCGGCCGCGAAACTGATCTCTGTGGGCATGCGCGGATAGCAGCGTCTGCTGCACCACATCGGAGGCGTCCAGCTTGCCGTGCAACCGGGGATGGAGCTGCAGCCGGGCGAGCATCCGCAGATACTCACGGCAACGCTCCAATCCCGTATCACTGGCAGCGGTGGTTTCGTCCATTGGCCTCCTAAGCCCAGAGATGCCAACGAGCAGCGAATGAGGCGCTCGTCCGCAGCCTCGCGGCAAAGCGGCGCCTTGCCGCGCCTGCTTTGGCCCGCACCAGCATCTCCCATCTTAGGGCAGCGTCCCATTCCCAGGATAAAGAAAATCAGATTTGCATAGGAATCAAGGGCTGCGGCAGGCTATAGTGTCGGCTAAGGTTTGCTGGGCCTGCTCTTGATTTTGTCCGTTGTGATTCAAACGATTCGTCGTCTTCACACGGGTCGAATACACTCGCCAGTTATCTCGTCGGCTCAAATAGAAAAGGGAACGGGTGCACCATGTTGCGTCATTTCTGCGGGGCCGTGCTTCTGGTTCTGGCGCTTGGCGTCGTCTCGGCTCAAGACGCGGTCCAGCCGCCGAAGGCCAAGGCCGAACCACCAAAAGGCAAAGCGGAAGCGAAAGCGCCCAAGCTTGGACTGCTGATCAATGATCCGAAGGCGTTTCAAGGATACACGGTGCTGGCCACGCAGACTTCCGGGGTCACCTATCTCATCGACATGCAAGGCAAGGTCGTGCGGAAATGGGAGGCCAAAAGCAATCCAGCGCTATGCGCTTATCTCCTCGAAAACGGCAACCTGTTGCGCCCCTGCTCGCTCGGCGGCGAAGAAATGGCCTTTCGCGGCGGTCCCGGCGCTGGTGGTCGCGTTCAGGAGTTTACCTGGGACGGCGAGCTGATCTGGGACTTCAAGCTCTATAACGAAAAACAGCTTCCTCACCACGACATCACCAGGCTGCCCAACGGCCATGTGTTGATGATCGTCTGGGACAAGAAAACGTCCAAGGAAGCCCTCGCCGCCGGCCGCCGGCCGGAGCTGGTGGGCGACAGCCACCTGCTGCCCGACTCCCTGATCGAGATCAAGCCGACCGGCAAAACCACCGCCGAGGTGGTGTGGGAATGGCATCTCTGGGACCATCTCGTCCAGGAACACGATAAAACCAAGGCGAATTACGGCAAAGTCACCGAGCATCCCGAGCTGGTCAACGTCAACTACGGCGAAGATGTGATCGCCCCGGTCCTCGCCCAGAAGGGCGGCGCGGACAAGCTCAAGTCCATCGGCTACGTCGGCAGCACGACCACCGGCAAGCGGCCGCCGCGCGTCAACGCCGATTGGACGCACTTCAACTGCGTCGCTTACAATCCCGACCTCGATCAGATCGCCGTGAGCGTCCACTCCTTCAGTGAATTCTGGATCATCGATCACAGCACCACGACCGCCGAGGCCGCAGGTCATAGTGGTGGCCGAAGCGGCAAGGGAGGCGATCTCCTTTACCGCTGGGGGAACCCGCGCGCTTACGGCGCCGGTACGAAGGCTGATCAACGGCTGTTTGCTCAGCACAATGCCCATTGGATTCCACGCGGCCTCCCTGGTGAGGGACATCTGCTGGTGTTCAACAACGGCAACGGCCGGCCGGGCGGCAATCATTCTTCAGTGGACGAGCTTGTGCTCCCCGCTGATGCTGAAGGGCGCTACGATCACAAGCCCGGGGCTGCTTACGGCCCTGATGCACCAATCTGGAGCTACGCGGCCCCCAAGAAATCGGATTTCTATTCATTCTTTATTTCCGGCGCCCAGCGACTTCCCAATGGCAACACGCTCATTTGCTCGGGAGCGAACGGCACCATTTTCGAGGTGACGCCGGACAAGGAAATCGTTTGGAAATACGTCAACCCGGTCAAGGGCGGACCGGGACCGGGCGGAAGGCCTGGTGGACCGGGAGGACCTGGAGGCCCCGGTGGGTTTGGCGGCCCGCCTCAGCCTGGGCAAATCCTGCCCTCCTTCATCCAAGGCATGTTGAATCTGACGGCCGATCAGAAGAAACAACTGGAGGCGTTCCAGAAGGATGCTAGCGCCAGGCTCGACAAGCTGCTCACGGACGAGCAGAAGAAACAGCTGAAAGACACGCAGCCAGGTTTCGGCGCCGGCGGTTCCGGCAGCCCGCCTCAGCCGGGGCAGATCCTGTCGCCGTCCCAGCAGGCCAGCCTGAAGCTGATGCCCGAAGCAAAGAAGCAGCTACAAGATTTGCAGAAGGAGGCCGATGCCAAGCTCGATAAGCTGCTCACGGCCGACCAGAAAAAGCAGTTCAAGGACATGCGGGCGGGGCCCGGTCGTGGCGGCCCGGGCGGATTTGGGCCCGGTGGGCCGGGTGGTTTCGCTCCAGGCGGCGGCAGCGCCCTCTTTCGCGCTTATCGGTATGCGCCCGACTACGCCGGGCTGGTCGGCAAGGATCTGAAGCCGGGAAAGACTGTCGAAGAAGTCCAGCCTAAGCAAGCGAAAGGAAAGTGATTCAACCGCCCTGTTCCAATGCAGCCCTCGATGAATTGGCACCGCCTCTTCGGCCTGATCCTTAGCGATTTTTTCGCCGGCTCTCCGTACCTGGTGGAGTTGGAGAAGGACCTGGCATTGCGGAAGCAGCTTCTGGACGTTGTGGTGTTGCGGCGCGGTCCGGGACGCTTTGCCGGCCGGCTGCCGGACGGCTTCGACAATCTGGCGGCGCACAACTTGATCACCTTCAAATCGCATCAGGAGACGCTGGATGACTGGGCCCTCAAGGAGTTGACCGGGCACTATGTTAACTATCGTAAGCAATGCCGGGCGGAGCAGCAGCCGCTGTTGCCCGAGCAGGATTTCCGGCTGTATGCTGTATGTAGCCGCTACCCGCATAACCTGGCGAACGACGTGACGCTGGAGCCTGTTCAAGCTGGCGTCTACGAGTGCAGGCGCGGCACAGATGTGATCCGCATTGTCGTCGCGGGGCAGGTGCCAAGAAAAGAGCACAACGCGCTATTGCACCTGTTTAGTGCCTCGCCGGCCCATGTTGATTTTGGCGCTAGCCATTATGAGCAGCACTCCCAGGAAACGAGTTCTCTGCTCAACGAATTGTTCGGCGGCTATCAGCGAGAGGGGATTGCCATGTCATACACGCTAGCGGACTATCGCCGCGACCGCATCAAGGTATTGCTCCGGGACTTGACGCCCGAAGAGCGGCGTGAAGCGCTTCAGGGTCTGACGCCGGAAGAGCGGCGTGAAGCTCTTCAGGGTCTGACGCCCGAAGAGCGGCGTCTTCAGGGTCTGACGCCCGAAGAACTTCGTCAAGCGCTCGAAGGACTATCGGTGAAGGAGCGGCTCATCGGCTTGTCACCGGAGGAAGTGACCAAATTCTTGAACAAGCAGAAATCACAGCGCTCTTCCGGCAAGCGCAAACCAGGCCGCGGAGGCTGAGCAGACGCCTTTTGAACTCATGCCGTTCGCGGAACTTGATGGAAATATCTTCGATGCGCAAGCTGCCCTGGCTGCTACTTCTGACTCTTCTATTCGTGTTGCTGGCGCCGAGTACTGCCCAGGCCTACATCGGACCTGGCGCCGGTTTCGCCCTGGCGGGCTCCTTTTTCGCCGTCTTCACCGCCTTTTGCTCGGCGGTACTGATGTTGATTACCTGGCCGATTCGGCTGGTGTGGCGGACCCTGTTTGGCTGGCGGGCGCTGCGGCGCAGCCGGGTCAAGCGCGTGGTGATCCTGGGGCTGGACGGCCTGGACTACGGCCTAACGGAGAAACTGCTTTCCGAAGGCCAGCTACCTCATCTTGAGGCACTGCGCAAGCAAGGGTGTTTCAAATCACTGGGCAGCACGCTACCGCCGATCTCCCCAGTGGCGTGGTCGTCCTTCCAGACTGGCGTCAATCCCGGCAAGCATAACATCTTCGACTTCCTCATCCCGGACCCGCGCACCTATGAGCCGAAATTGAGTTCCGTGGAGATCCGGCCGCCGCGGCGCATGCTCCGGCTAGGGAAGTATCGCTTTCCGCTCGGCAAGGCAGACGTGCGCCTGCTGCGCAAGAGCCAGCCGTTCTGGAGCGTCTTGAGCAAGTACGGAATTTTCAATTGCATCATCCGCGTCCCCATTACTTTTCCGCCGGAGAAGCTGCGCGGCGTCCAGCTCTCGGCGATGTGCGTCCCCGATCTGCGCGGCACCCAGGGCACGTTTTCTCACTACACCACTCGCTCGAGGCAGGAGGGTGAGAAAACCGGCGGCGAAGTCCATACCGTGGCAAGAGTCGGCAACACGATTCGCGCGCATCTCATCGGCCCGCAACATCCGCTCCGCGCCGATTTGGGTTCTCTCAAGCTGCCGTTCCTCGTCACCATCAACGGCGACCGTACGCTGCTCAAGATCGGCGGCGTCAAACACGAGCTTCGTAAGCAGGAATACACCGACTGGATCCAGGTCTGCTTCCGTGTCGCACCGGGCATCAAGGTGCACGGCGTCTGCAAATTCCTGCTGCTCAATACCGAGCCCGAATTTGAACTCTATGTAACCCCGGTGAACATCGACCCAGAGCATCCGGCGATGCCGATCGGCTATCCCGCCGTGTATCCCCTCTATCTGGCGAAGCGGCAGGGCTCTTTCGCGACCCTCGGCCTGGCCGAGGACACGTGGGGCCTTAACGAGCAGGTCCTCGACGACGACCACTTCCTCCAGCAATGCCTCGATTTCGATACGGAGCGCGAGGCGATGTTCTTCGACGGCCTCGACAAGGTGCAGCGCGGCGTCTGCGTGTGCGTCTTCGACGGCACCGACCGCATGCAGCATATGTTCTGGCGCTATCTCGATCCGGACCATCCCGCGCGGCCCAAGGAAGTGCCGATCAAACATCGCCACGTGATTGAGGACCTTTATCGGCGCATGGATGATCTGGTAGGCCGGACAATGGCCCGGTGCCAGGGCAAGGACACGCTGCTCCTCGTGCTCTCCGATCACGGCTTCAACACCTTTCGCCGCGGCATCGACCTGAACCGCTGGCTTGAGGAGAACGGCTACCTGAAGGTCGACGACGCCCGTCGTCACGACCAGTATCTCGCCGGAGTGGATTGGTCGCAGACGCGCGCCTTTGCCATCGGTCTGACCGGCATCTTTCTCAATATCAAGGACAAGTACGCCCAGGGCATTGTGACTCCGGGAGAGGAGGCAGACGCTCTCCGCGAGGAAATTGCCCAGCGCCTGGCGGCCGTGATCGACCCCGAAAATGGCACAAAGGCTATCAAGCACGTATACCAGGCGCCGAAGGTTTATCGCGGCCCGTACAAGGAGCAGGCGCCGGATTTGATCGTCGGCTATGAGCGCGGCTATCGCGTCTCCTGGGAAGCCGCCGTCGGCCGCACGACACGGCAGCTCTTTCACGCCAACACGAAAGCCTGGAGCGGCGATCACTGCGTCGATCCTTCCGTGGTGCCCGGCGTGTTGTTCGCGAACCGCCCCGTGGAGACCGAGAACCCGCGCCTGCTGGACATCGGCCCCACCGTGCTCGACCTATTCGGCGTGCCAGTGCCCGACTACATGGACGGCAAACCGCTGATCGTAGGAGACAGCCTTGGACAGGGAAAAGACCTTAGCCTCGGAGAGGCGAAAGTCGATAGCCAGGTGGCGTAAGCCCCTGGATGCGAGATGAAATCTCTTTGTTGAGCCCTGGAAGGGGGATAGTGCTTCCGTCTGCGTCTGTTCTGCCGCCCTTCCAGGGCTCATTGGTCGGGAATGGCTGCCGTCCAGGGGCTTACGCAACCTGGCTATCTACTGCCGCCCCGCCGGGGCTTATGAACATACAATCGTCGAGACTGCAACGCCATGGCTGAACAACTAAAAGGCAAAACTAATCGCAGAGTCTTTCTCAAGCGCTCGGCCATTGCCGCGGCCGGCGCCGCCGCGGCTGTCGGGGCCGGCTCTTTCTGGCTCGGCAGCCGATCGCGCGTTTCGCGCAGCCTCGGCAAGAAAGTGATCGTCATCGGCATCGACGGCATGGACCCCCGGCTGTCGGAAACCATGATGAAGGCCGGCCAGCTTCCCAACCTGGCTAAACTTCGTGCCACGGGCGGCTTCAGCGATCTCGGCACCAGCATCCCGCCGCAGAGTCCCGTCGCCTGGGCGAATTTCATCAACGGCGCGGGACCCGGCTCCCACGGCATCTTCGATTTCATTCACCGGCACCCGCACGAGCAATGCGCGCCGTTTTTCTCCGCCGCGGAAACCGTCCCGGGCGAAGGTTTCTGGGAAATGGGCGAGTACAAAATACCCCGGCCCTTCTCCCACAAAGCAGCGGCCACTCTGCTCCGCCGCCAGGGCGTGCCGTTTTGGGACTATCTGGACGAGGCCGGCATCCCCTCTACCTTTTATGATCTACCCTCCAACTATCCGCCCAGCCCATCCCAGCACGGCCACCACCGCTGCATCTCCGGCATGGGCACGCCCGACATGCTGGGCACCTATGGCACCTACCAGCATTTCGCCGAGAATGCCCCGCCTGAAGGCATGGAAGAAGGCGGCGGCAAGCGCTCCCGGCTTACCTTCGAGGCGGAAACCGCCAAAGCCCAACTTGTCGGGCCGGAAAACGATTTTCTCAAGAATCCTGAGCCCGTGAAGGTGGACTTCCTCGTTCATCGCGACCGGCAGGCGAACGCGGCGGTTATCGAAATCCAAGGGCATAAGATTCTGCTCAAGGCAGGCCAGTGGAGTCGCTGGACGAAGCTCGAGTTCGACCTCCCGTGGTTCGCGCCCAACGTCAGCGGCATTTGCCGTTTCTATCTGCAAGAAGTCGCGCCCAACTTCCGCCTCTATGTCACGCCCATCAACATCGACCCGAGCGACCCCGCCGTGAAGCTGTCCGAGCCGGAGTCTT
>DASZFN010000320.1:0-3735 GCA_035939715.1 Gemmataceae bacterium
ATGGGGCTTGTCCATTCAAATGGCGATCCATCTACTTGCTCTGGCGGCCGCCAGCGGCCCTGAACTGCCGAGCGGCGTTGACGACGCGGTGAAATTCAGGATTATCCCTAATGGGATCGAGATCCGTATCCTTGTCTACCAGGTCCAGTCCAAAACCGGCCCGTAGCGCTTCGGAAAGGAGGTGCAGCGCCTGCACGCGATCGCCAGGACGTTTGCGACTATTCAGGGCATAAATGCCGGCGACCTGATACAGGTTGGGGGCACGCGTATCGCGGAGAAGGGACTCCCTGGCATCTTCCTCAGCCGCTTCCGTGCGACCGGCACGAGCCAGGAGAACGCCGCGCCCTGCCCTGGCCGGCACGTAGTCCGGATAGAGGGATACCGCCTTGTCCAGGATGCGTATCGCTTCCGCGGGGCGATTGAGACGTTCCGAGAGGAGGCCGCCTATGTTTTGCAGCGCTTCGACCCCCACCGGATTAGTGTCCAGGGCTCTCTGAAAGTCCGCCAGGGCGCCTTGCGGGTCCTTCTGCCTGCGCGCCTCGCCGCGGGCGACCCAGCTCTTGTAGTCAGCCGGTTCCAGGCGCATGCCGTCGGCCAGGTCGCGCTTAGCGCCCTCGTGGTCGCCCGCCTGGTCACGGGCACGGGCGCGCATGAAGTAGACACGGGTAATGGAAGTGTGATGCTGGAGAGCTGCGGAGAAGTCTTCGACGGCCTCACGGTACCTGTTCAGACCCTTTTTCGCCAGGGCGCGATCAATGTACGGTTCGGGCACGTCGTCGCGCAGCGCGATCGCCTGATCAAAGTCTGCCAGGGCTAACTGAAAGAAACGCTGTTTCAGATAAATGAGTCCGCGGTTGTGCCAGGCACGGGGGTCGGTGGGACGCAGTGCGACGCAGGCGTTGTAGCAGGCCAGAGCGTCCGCGTTCTGATTAAGGAAATCGTGACAGTTGCCGCGCACGGCCCAGGCGGAATAGCTGCGCGGGTCGCGGCGCGTCACTTCCAGGAGCAGGGGCAGCGCTGCCCGGTAATTGCCGTTGATCGCCAGCTCGTGGGCTTCCAGGTACAGATCGCGCGTATCCTGCACGGGCGCCTGCTTGGCTTTTTCGAGGTATTGTCTGACCAGTTCGCGATCCCCCAGATGCTCGGCGAGATGGGCACGCTGTTTCCATAGAGGACCGGAGCCGGCGCCACTGTTCCAGCAAGTCGCCGCCAGCTCATTCAGGTGCAAGGCCTCGTGCCAAAGCTCGCGGCGTGCGGATTCATCTTTCTGATAGACCGCCTGCCGTTCGGTGCCACGGGCCACCAGGAAAAGAAGCTCGCCGATCTCCTCGCGCAATTTCGCCTGTTCCGCGCTCGGCAGATGATGGTACGCCGGCAGTTGCCGCCAATCCGGGCTATCGAGGACGTGATAGCGCGCCAAGGCCGCACGGCCGTGCAACACGGCTTCATCCAGTTCTCCTGACTCCTGGGCGCGTGCGTAGAGCGTAAACTTGACCGGTTGAGCTTCCTCATGATAGGTGCGCAGCAGGTCAACGGCTTCCAGTCGCGCCAGGCGCGATTTCTGAAAGACCATCGCCGCCGCCAGGGTCAGCAAGAGAATGGCCGCGGCCACGCCCACGCTGGTCAGCGACGTCAAACGCGGATGGCGGTGGACAAACTTGCGGCACCGCTCTCGGAGCGACGGCTCGGCCACGTGCCGCAGCGGCAAATGGTTCCGTTGCCGCTCGAGATCTTCGTACAGCTCGCGCGCATTCTGATAGCGGCACTGGGGATCGGGCTCGAGGCAATGGCGGAGGATGGCCTCCACGGCGGGGGTGATGGCAGGGTTCAGCGCATGAGCTGGCGGCAGCGGCCGGGAGCGATCGGCCAGCATGCGATCGACGACCTCGTGGGAGACGCCGCGATACGCGGGAAACGGATGCCGGCCTGTCAGAAGTTCATGGAGAATGACACCCAGGGAATAAATGTCGCTGTGCGCATCCAGCGTCTGCTGGAAGCCGCGAAAGGCCTTGAGCTGCTCGGGGGCCATGTAAGGCAACGTGCCGCCCACGGCGGCGGCGGCGGCGCCGGCGCCATGCTGGGCATCGGCCGCCAGGTTGAAATCGAGCAGCATCGGCTGGCCGTCGTCGGTCAACAGAACGTTCGCCGGCTTCAGGTCACGGTGGAGGATGCCCCGTTCGTGGGCATGGGCCAGACCATCCGCCAGCCGAGCGCCGATCCAGAAGACGGCATGGACATAGCTCATCCCTTCAAGGTTTTGCAAAAGATCGCGCACCGCCGCTGTTTCCGCGGGCTCGCCGTCGACCGTGGCTCCGGCCGCGGCGGCAGTCTCCTGCAGCGTTTGGCCCGATGGCGAACGCCCCGGCCCGCGCGTCGACGCCTTGCGGTTGTTCAAGGTGCTGATCAGGACCTTGCCCGAGGCCGGGGGTGTCGCGCCGGAGCGGATCGTGCCCAGCACGTCGGCAAGGGTCGTCGCACCGAAGTAGGGCATGCACACCGCCTGAAGATCTTCGGCACGGTGCGTCGAGTAGATCGGCACGATGTTGGTGTGCTGGAGCCGGGCCAGCGTCTGCGACTCGCCGAAAATGTCGGTGGCAATCTTCAAGACGACGCGGCGGCCGGCCAGGCTCGCTTGCTCGGCGAGATAGACGCGGCCGAAGGCCCCCTGACCCAGCTCCTTGAGGAGCCGGAAACCGAGAAACTCCTGGCCCGGTTCGGGGAAACGACTCATGGCGCGCGCCAGGCGCAGGGCCGCTGCCGGGTCCGTATGGTGCGCCTGCCGGAAAACTTCGGCTTGCTCGGTCTGCGCAGGCAAGCGGGAACACCAGTCGTCCACGTCGCCGCCGGCGTTGCCTGCAAACAAACGAAACTCCTGGTAGGCGCGGGCGGCGCGCTGCAAGCCGGCGGGAGCGCCAGCATCGCCGGAGACGGCTAGCGCCGGCTCCCGAGCGCGCACACCGATTTCTTCGGCGGCGCAGCTTTCGTCCGGCCAGTCGGCGGTGTCCACCCGGAAGCGCTGGGCATATTCGTCCGGCGAGACATTCTCCCCCGCCAGGCGGCGCAGCCGGTATTCCTCAAAGGCGATTTCCCGGAGCGCCACAGGGTCCTGGAAGAGCTGCGCAAACGCAACCTGGTAATCTTCCAGGCGCCGGCGTTGTCCGGATAGCCAGGCATATTCGAGGTCGACGCGGATGAGCTCGCGGAGCACCTCGCCATAAAGAGGGTGCTCGGGCGGGGGCAGGAAGGCGGCGGGGTCGGCCCGATCATTGCCGGCGCGCGCTGCCTCGTAGGCCGCGACGTAGTCGTCTAATTCCTGCGGGGTGCCGATGACCGTGGCAGGCAGTTCTTCCGAGCATTTCATGAGAAGTAGTTATCCAATTTTTTGCGTGTTTCTTGCAACACCCGCTCCACCGAGCGCCGCGAGCGGCCGGTCTCCTGGGCAATCTGGGCGATCTCGAAGCCCTCAATGCGGAGCTCGACGATGCGGCGGTGCTTGGCCGGTAGCATTTCCAGCGCTTCCTGAATGGCAATGCGCAAAAACGCCTGGCTGGCGTCGGCGTGCTCCAGATGTTCCATGGCCTGCTCCAGGTCTTCCCCGCCCGACGTCAGCCGCACGTCGCGCTTGGCAGCGGTATGAAAGGCCCGGGCGTCGCGAATCTTGTTCAGGGCGATGACCAGCAGGATGCCCCAGAGTTCTTCGCCGGCAGGCACATCGTAGTAGCCGCGCCGCGCTGC
>DASZFN010000321.1:0-2645 GCA_035939715.1 Gemmataceae bacterium
TACGCGGGCGGCAACACGTTCAGCGGCCGCGTCTTTCCCATCCCGGCCAAGGGCTACAACCGGGTCATCCTCGCTTACGAAGAGCTGCTGCCGGTGGTCCAGGACCACGAGGTGTATCGTTTCCCGCTGCCCGACTGCAAACTTGCCGAGATCCAGTTCACGCTGACCGCCAACTCGGCGGAATGCCGCGAACCGAGCTTCCAGCCTGCCAGCGCTAAGAAGGAAGACGGCGGCAGCCAGCTAGGCTATTCATATACATGGAAGGATCAGGGCCCCGGCGGCGCGGTGCAATTTGCGTTCAAGCCGGCACTGCCGCAAATCCAGGCCATCTGTGGCCGCCAGGGCGAGAGCGGTCCGCGCTATGTTTATGCCCGCGTCCGGCCCGAGTTGCGCGCCGCGGCTGCGCAGCCCTTCGCCGAACATGCCGTGTTCCTGCTCGATACCTCGCTGAGCGAGCACCCCGACCGCTTTGCCGTCAACATGAAGCTGCTACGCAAGATCCTGGAGAGCGACCCGGCCATCAAGCGCTTCAACATTCTCTGCTTTAACATTGCGGCGAACTGGGTCGAGCCGAAGGGCTGGCTGGTAAACTCCCCTTCCGATCGGGACAAGGCGTTCCGCCGGCTCGACGGGCTCGTCCTCGAGGGCGCCACCGACTTGTCGGCCGCTCTGACCAGGCTGGTGCAACCGGGCTTTGAAGTCCCGCCTGGCACGCCGCTCAACGTCTTCCTCCTCTCCGACGGTCAGATCACCTGGGGTGAGCCCGACGCCTTGACACTGGCCGCCCAGTTCGAAAGCCGCAGTTCTTTCCCGACACGATTCTATTGTTACCACATCGGCATCGGCGCCGATAACGCAGAGCTATTTGCGGCCCTGACGCGCCGTGGCGGCGGTATCTTTAGCTGTTTCACCGAAGCTGACATCGCCGCGGCCGCCGCGGCCCACCGCAACCAATGTTTCCAGGTAGAGCGCGTGACCCTCAGCGGCGGCGGCGAAATTGCCGACCTGATGGTCGCCGGCCGCAAGGCAGCCGTCTACCCTGACGGTGAGATGATTGTGGCCGCACGCGCCAATGGACCGGGTCCGGCCCGGCTAATCCTGGAAGGAACCTATCTGGGCAAGAAGCTCGTCAAGGAAATTCAGGTCGACATCAGCGGCGTAAGCGAGCTGGCGCCACGCGGCTGGGCGGAGATTGCCGTGGCGAACCTGGTTGCCGTCAACGATCCCCAACTGGACAGCGTGATCATTGCCCTGTGTCAGCAGTTCGGCATTGCCAGCCGCCTGGCGTCCTTCCTGGTTCTGGAGAACGACGCCGATTACAAACGCTTGAATCTGCAGGAAGAACGCGGCAAGCTCCTCCCCGGCCGCGATCTGGGCGAGTTCATCGAGAAGATCTGCGAGCAACTCGGCCGCGATTTGAGCGCCAGGGAATCCTTTCTACGCTCCCTCGCCCGGGTGGAGCCGCGCATCCACTTCAATAATGGCGTATCGGGGCAACGCATTCAGAGCCTGCTCGCGGTACTGAAGGAGGCTGACTTCGAGATTCCCGAAGGAAAAATGGCAGGGGCCCTGTTGTACAAGACGGACGTCCCGGCGAGCTATCTGCTGGAACGGGACCGCGATCCGAGGATGATCTCCGTCTATGCCACCGAGGCGCGGCGCCGCGCGGAGGCAAAGGACGTAGCCGGGGCGGTGCGCGTTCTTTCGAGCATCGTGGAACAATATCCGGCACGGGCCGATGCGTTGCGGCTGGTCGGTTATCGCTTGATCGACTTGAAGCAAGCGGCCCAGGCGGTCCGTCTTTTCCAGCAGGTGCAGCGCAGCCGGCCGTTTGAGCCTCATAGCTATCGAGACCTGGCGCGCAGCCTGGAGGAAAGCGGCAAGTTCGGCCTGGCGGCCCTGCAATATGAGCTTGTGCTGGCTGGCGCCTGGCACAATCGCTTCCGGGATTCGCTGAAAGTGGTGGCGCTTGAAGAATACGCACGCATGATGCAAGAAGCGGTGCGCAGCAAGGACGTGAGCAAGGCGCTGAAGGATTACTTCGGCGAGGAGATCGAGAGGCTTGGCCCGGCTCAACCGCAAAGCGATTTGCGCGTAACGATCTCGTGGAATACGGACGCCACCGACGTCGATCTTTGGGTCATCGAGCCGGACGGCACCAAATGCTTCTACCAGCACCAGCGCACGCACAACGGTGGCGAGCTCTCGCAAGACGAGACACAAGGCTACGGCCCGGAGCGCTATCATATCCGCAAGGCGGCGCCGGGTGTTTATACCGTGATCGTGCATTACTACCGTGCGAATCCCAATCTACTCGGGGCAGAAACCCACGTCACCGCGAATGTCACGCGAAACGCGGCAACCAGCCAGGAGTCGACGCAACGGCACACCGTCATTCTCAAGAAGCAGGATGAGCAGGTGGAAGTATGCAGGGTGAAATTCTAACTACGCAAGCGCGCTCACTTCCGGCGACCGCCGGAGCAACCGATTGACCGGTGCTTTGAACTAGACCTTAACGAAGCGAAGCTGCCGCTGATCGGCGGCAGAATTTCATAAAAAACTCGAAATCTCTCGGTGTTTCCGGGGTTTGAAAAGGTGTCGACTTTTCGCAAAACCCGAAGCCAGGAGGGATTTCGAGTGAACGC
>DASZFN010000322.1:0-7697 GCA_035939715.1 Gemmataceae bacterium
GACCCAGAGCCGGCGGTCCGGGCCAAAGGCAATCGCCACCGGGCTGGTGACAAGCGGCTCCGCGGCCATCAATTCCACCGTCAAGCGGTTCCTGGTTTGAATGGTCGCCAGCGATTGCTGTGGCGACCGCGGCCGGGTGCCTTGCAAGCGACTCGCATCGTAAGGCGCCTGGAACGACTCGAACAATTGCCCGCGCACGGCATCGACGATGCGCTGTTCCAGACCCGGCCGAAACCGGACAGGCTTGTCGTAGTAAATCATGGCGTCGCCGCCCTCGTAGCCGCCTTCGCGCAGCACGCGCTCGCTGGGGATGTAGCACGGCGCATCATTGGCGTAGGCGCTGATCCACAGGCGGCCGGAGTCCAGCTCTCGTTTCAGGCGCAAGGCATAATCGACCACGACCTCGCCCGGCAGGAAAACCATGGCAAGCTGGCGGCCGAAGCTCCAGGTCTGCACCGAATAGGGAACCTTGCTCAGGAGTTCTTCGCCGCGATCCAGGCGGGCAAGCTGCACGCGGGCGTGATAGCCGATCGCGCCGCCGCGCTGGACGCGCTCCTGCCACTGCTGCCGCGTGGGCAGGTCGGCAAGCGGCAAATCAAAATGGCTCATGTTCGTCGTGAGGTCGCCTGCCAGGGGCGCGAGATAGTTGCCGAGGAGACGCTCCATTTCGCGCGCGATCTCGGCTCCTTGCTCGGCGGCCAGATCGGTGCGCGCACGCGCGACTCCGGAGCTCGGGTTGGCGTCCGCGCCGCAGCCGATAGAAATGAGAGCGATTGCCTGCGGATGGTTGCGCTGGATCATTTCCTGAGCGTAACCGGCCCAGTCGCCGCTGATCTTGTTGTTGGACAGCGTGACGCAGTGACAAGCGTAGCTCACGTAGACGGCGCGAAGCTTCCCGTTCAGATCGCGGACAACCAGCATCGGCAAATCATGGTCCACGGGACCGCCAGCGGTGCGGCGATTTTTGGCGAAACCGACCGAGCCGATCCCCCAGGCCAGGCGGGCCGGCGCACGGTTTTGCAAGGCGTCGAGCGCGACCTGCTCGAGCTTATCGGTGAATTCACGCGTATAGCGATCGATGTGCTTTTGATGGTCGTCTGGAATGGGCAAGCCGAAAAGGGTCGGTGCGACCCCTTTGAGCATGGGCGCGGTGTGCGTGTGAGTTGCCGTCACCGATAGGCGCTCGCGCTTCAATCCGGCGCCCTTCTGCAACCGCCCTGCCACCTCATTAACAAGCTGATCCGGCACGCCGAGATTGTCGGTGGTAATCAGGACGGCCGGGCCGTTTTTGCCGTCGTCGATGGCGAGGGCCTTTGCCCAGATGGGGTGCGTGACCCCCTCGGACTCAGTCCGGCGAAAACCGAACCCGCTCAGGCGCAC
Source organism: Gemmataceae bacterium (assembly GCA_035939715.1). Taxonomy (GTDB): domain Bacteria; phylum Planctomycetota; class Planctomycetia; order Gemmatales; family Gemmataceae; genus DASZFN01. The sequence goes on from DASZFN010000322.1 coordinate 1,381, forward strand.
GGGATAGGCCGGCGTGATATCTATTTGGGCTACGCCGACCTGATAGATTCTTGGCTCGAGATGCGCCGGCATTCCCGCTGGCTGCGCCCTGGATACTGCCCCAACCAGAAAAAATGCGGCGCTTAGAAGAATTGTGCATCTATTCAGCGCACTTCGGACACTCATGAATGACCTCTTGGCAATTATGCCTGGCTGGGGCATGTAGCCGACTCTTTCTGCAGACTGAGTTCAAAACGTTGAGGTTATGTCCGAAGCAGGTCGATTACAAGCCTGTTCCCGAATTTTGGGCCAGGGTCGTCGCGATCGGAGCGTCGCGTTTCAATTCTCTGAAGGCGTGCTCTGCCAACCGCCCTCGGCGGTGAAATGGATGGCCGAATCAACGGCCGGTTTGCCGCCCAGTTGCTTGGCGAGATCGAAGGTTGTCGCCTCTTGCGGCTTGGGTGGAAGTTGGTAGGCGCAGCCATGGCTGGCGAAATGAAGGGACCGCGCGGACGCCGCGGCAAAGGCCGATCGGGCCGCGCGGCGGAACTCCGTCATGGTTTGCAGGTAAAACGCTTCGTCCGCCTGCATAAAAGGCGCCGCCGGCCGCTCTTCCGCACGTTGCTCTTGAAGCAACAGCCAGCAGCAGCGATGCGGATAGTATTCGACCCGGAAAAGCGTGTGGGGATCGATGCCGCGAAAACACAGCAGCGTGCGCAGGAACTGCCCGCGCTCGCGGAGAGTCCAGGAGGCAGGCATTTCGGCCAGCTCGGTCTTGTCGATCCGGGCGATGTGGCGGGAGCGCTCGAGCATCATATTATTATCCTTGATGGCTTCACCCGAGACAATCCTGCAGTTCGGCAGCGGCAAGTTCTTGCGCGCCTTTGCGGATCTCTTCGTCGAGCAGGCCAACCGCGAAGGCCAGACGGTGGGTCGCGTGGTGGTGGTGCAGTCGACCGGCGACAGCCGGGCCGGCGCGCTCAACCAGCAAGGCGGCTGCTATCACGTGCTCATTCGCGGCCTGGTGGACGGCGCCACCATCGATCGCGTCGAGGAAGTCCAGAGCGTCAGCCGTGCCCTGGTAGCCGGCACGCAATGGGCCGAAGTCATGTCCGTGGCTCTCTCCCCGCACCTGCACACGGTTATCTCGAACACCGCGGAAGTTGGCTATGCCCTCGACGCGTCGGATCAGGCCGGGGACAGGCCGCCGCGCTCCTTTCCCGCCAAGCTGCTCTTGATCCTGAAAGCGCGCTTTGACGCCGGCTTGCTGGGCGTTGCCCTCTTGCCCTGCGAACTGCACGAGCAGAATGCCGACCTTCTCCTGGGACTCGTCCTGCAACTGGCGAGCACCTGGCAGTTCTCCGAGGCGTTTACGACCTGGCTGCGTACGCAGTGTTCCTGGCGAAACACGCTCGTGGACCGAATCGTAGTCAATAAACCGGCGGCGCATCCGCTGCTTGGCAAAGACGAACTGCTCTGCGTTGCCGAGCCATTCGCCTTCTGGGCTATCGAGGTTAAGGAAGGCGGCGACGGAGGCATTTTCCGACATCCCGCAATCCTGAAGGCGAAAGACATTCGTCCCTATTTTCTCCGCAAGGTTCGCATCCTGAACGCGGCTCATACGGCCATGGTGTGCCAGGCCATGCCGCGCGGCATTGCCACCGTTCGCGAAGCGGTCAACGACCCGGAAATTGCCGAGTGGCTGAATCACTTGCTGTTCGACGAGATCGTGCCGACGCTGCAAGGGCGTGTCGACGCTCCCGAAGCCTTCGCCCGCCAGGTCCTGGAACGGTTTCGCAATCCGTTCCTGGAACACCAGCTCAGAGACATCGCCGCCTATCATGAGGCGAAGGTCAAGATCCGACTGGCGCCGACGCGCGCGGAGTTTGTCGAGAAATTCGGCCGCGTGCCGAAGCGGTTAGAGGAAGCAATTGGTTGGCGCAACCCGGCGCCTTTGTAGTGCCTGAAAGCTTATTGGACCCGTGATTCAAGGGATCGAGAATTATGTGCGCGGAAGAGCTTCGGGCATTGTTGCGACGGCAGCCGTTCATTCCTCTGCGGATCTACCTTTCGGATGGCACTACTTACGATATTCGACACCCGGAAATGGCTTTTTTGACTCGGTCAACCGTGGAGATCGGCGTTGAAGAACGCGAGGGAAGCGGCGTCGCGGATCAGGTCATGTACTGCTCTCTCGTGCATGTAGTGCGCGTCGAAAATCTGAGGCCTGAAACCAGTCCTCCTTGACCTCGCATTTCGCGAGCCGAAGTTATTTCACGCCCGCCTTCGCCGCCGCTTCGGGATCGATTTTCTTCAAGGCATGCTCTGCCGCCTCGCGCACATAAGGCGCCGGGTGCTTGAGCAGCTTAACGAGCTCGGGCACCGCTTCACTGACCTCGGGGCCCACGTTGCCAAGGGCAATGGCGGCATACACGACGACGTGCGGCTCGCTGTCGTGCAGACACTCGATCAACTCCGGAATAGCCATCCGGGCCTTTTGACCCACTTCGGAAAACGTGACCGCCGCCTTGTATCGGGCCGTGGAATCGTGGCTCTTGAGCTCCTGCTTCCAGTAGCGCAGCGGTTTGCGATTGTAAAGCGTCTCAGGAGCACAGCCCCCAACGCTGACCAGCAAAAGCAACAAGATAGCCTTCTTCATGGCTTGGATGTTCCGCAACTTCAATCCCCGGGCGCATGCTGAGCCGGCTTTGCGGGGCCGGGCTCAGGCTTTTCCCTTCCTTCGGTGATTCGCCAGTAACGGTCGACCGGAAGATCCTTGCCTTCCCAATGTTGCTCCGTGCCGCCCTCCGCTCCGGGCCAGGTCACGCTAAGCCTGCTGATGCTGAGGTCCTTGCCCAGCCCGAACAGGTGCCGTCGATCGCTGGAGGATAAGTAGCTGCCGCCTGCCTTGGTGAAGTGCGCGAGCTTGCGGTCGCCGACTTCGACGACAAGCTTGGCGCCAACGACATCGCGATGATCCTTGCCCACGAGTTCGATCCCCAGCCAGTGCTGGCCCACGTCGGCCTGGTTGCGCAGCACCGCGACGGGCTCGTTCAGGTGGCTGATGATAAGGTCGGGCCGCCCCTTGTTGTCGAGGTCTGCCACGGTCAGGCCGCGGCCGATATGCTCGCTGCGGAAATAGGTGCCGCCTTGCAGGGAGATTTCGCAGAATTTGCCGTTGCCCTTGTTGCGCAGCAGCACGGGCCGCTGGCGCAGGCCTGCCTCCGAAGGAAAGCGCACGACGTGACCGTTGCTGATGACAATGTCCTCCCAGCCGTGGTTATCCGGATCGAGAAAGCTGGTGCCGAAGCCGACAAAGCGCTGGCCGATGGCGGCAATGCCGGAAGCCGGCGTGCTGAAGAGAAAGAGCCCGCGGCCCTGGTTGCGGTACAGGCCGTGCATTTCGTTTTCGTAATTGGCGACCCAGATGGAATTGCGGCCGCTGCCGTCGTAGTCGGCCGTGTCGGTGCCCATGCCGCCGTTGGGGATGCCCCGATCGTCGCGGGCAATGCCGGCCGCCAGACCAGTCTCTTCAAAGCGAATCTGGCCCGGCTTGCTCTGCGTGGGCCGCTCGCTCCGATTGATATACAGGAAGTGGTCCACGGTATCATTGGCGACGTGAATGTCGGGTAGAGTATCACCGTTCAGGTCCGCAACGACCACGCCGAGCCCCTTGCCGCATTCGTCCTTGAGCGGATCGCCGGTGTGCGGCCGCAACCCGGCTTCCTTGCTAACATCGGTGAAGGTGCCGTTGCCGTTGTTGTGAAAGACCCTGTGCGGCAGGCCGGAGAAACTCTTGGGTGGGCAAACGTCGCGTTTGATGCCGGGTTTGAAGCCGCCGCAGAGCGGATTGTTTTCCCAGCTCCAGTTGACGTACTGGCAGACATAGAGGTCGGCAAAGCCGTCGCCGTCGAAATCGGCAAAGGCCGCGCTGGTGGTCCAGAGACCTTCTGGCAAGCCAGCCTCCTTCGAGACCTCGACAAAGCGCCGCCCGCCCTTGCCGTCCGGCACATTCTTGTAAAGCGCCATGCGCCCCCAGCCGGTCACGAGCAAGTCGGTCCAGCCGTCGCGATTGTAATCCGCGGCCGCCGCCCCGTGGCTATAGAACAGCGGCTGGTCGAGGCCGACCTCCTTGGTTACGTCGCGGAACTTGCCGTTGCCCAGATTCTTGTAGAGCCGGTTGGGATGGCCCTTGATTTGATGCTTATCCGGGCCGTCATAATAGCCGCCGCCGGTCAGGAAGACATCGAGCAATCCGTCGCCGTCGTAGTCGAGCACGGCCACGCCGCCGCCCAAGGACTCGAGGATGGCGAAGTGATCGGCTTCCTGGCCGTTGCGATACGTGAAGTCGATACCCGACTCGGCCGTGATGTCCCGGTACAGGTCCGTGAGTATTTCATCGTTGGCCTTGTGGACCAGGTAGGGTCTGGTCTCGGGCGGGAGGGCGTCCAGTTGCTCTGCCAGCGACAACTCCGCCGTCTTGTCGTGCTGCTTGGCGGCGCCGCTTCCCCAGTGGCAGGCGGCAAACGACATGATGCCCAGCACGAGGACGGCCATTGCGCACCACAATATTCTCCACCGGCGGCTGGCGTGCATGGTCGTTCACCCCCCTCGTGACGCCGCTGTGTCCTGGATAATAGGCGTCACGCGACAGACCGATGGTCCGCGACCCTCTGCCAGATAGGCGTCGTCTTTTGTATTACGTATGACTGGCAACAAATGGTCATACCATTACAGCGGCGGCAGGAAGGATTTGCAAGCCGGTTCGAGGGCGGGTTCCGGCTTCGCGGCGAGTCAGGTCCGGCTCGGTAAGCCGGACCCTACAGAAGGGCTTTCAATTCTTTGTGGCTCAGCTCGCGGATGAAGTTGCAGCCGATCTCTGCAGATTGGCCGTGGCGCACATGCACGCGGACCACGGAAGCCAGAATGACAAGCGGGGAGCGGCCATCGGCGCTGCGCAGCTCCAGGTTCAGGAGCGTGCCGACCTCGAAGATCTCGCCAACCACCAGGGCCACGCCCGTGGGCGACACGTTGAGCACGCTGGCGCTGCGCGGGTTCGGTGCATCGGTTTTGACGGCCTGGTAAGTAGCGCCAATATCCGAAGGCGTGCGCTCCCAGGTGCGCTGATCGGCGGATTGGGATCTGAGGCGGGGCACTTCCAGGGCCTGCAAGTCGGCGGCGTCAAGCTCGGTGGCGAATGTGCAGCCGAGCACCCATTGGCCATCATCCTGCAAAACAGACCGGACCACACAGGCGAGGACCGTGGATTGATCGGCGTCGTTCTCCGAAGGGAGCTGAATGCTGAGCAGCATGCCGGCTTCAAACCAGCGATCGACCAGCAAATGAATGCCGCCGCGTGAAATATCGCGTACCCGGGCGGTGATCGGCGTACTGTTGGCCGGCGCGGCCGGCTGGCACGTCGCCTGCGCCATGCTCGGATAGCGGATCCAGACACGCCGCTCTTCATCCAGGATGGACTCGGCGGACGCCTGCGCCAGGCCGACCCAGCGTCCCAGCGTCGCGACCGCTTCTTTGAACATGGATGGCACTCTAAGGAATGGAATACTCCTTGAAAACCGTAGGTTACTTGGCGGAGGGTGTCAAATAGCGCCTCGATGCTGGTACCCAGGCTCTGCCTGGGCACGAGGGGGCTGTCAATCAACTTGCTGAAACCAGCCCTTATGAATCTGGCCCGCGCGCACGATGAAGAAGCGCAGCGGATTGAAGCTGGCCAGGTCGGGATGCGTCAGGACGAAAACGACATTGTCGACATTCACGGTCTCCCATTGGTGCAGACCGACCAGAATATCGCCGCGCTGGATGCCGGCCTTGGCGGCGGGGCCCTGCGGGTCGAGCTCGAGGACCGCCACGCCGCCGTGTAATTGCTGGTTGTTGCGCGAGACGAGGTCGGCATTGATCGGGCTGACACGCATGCCCAGCTTCCGCCAGACAATGTCGGCCACCGGCGCGGCAGCCTGGGCTACGCCTTGAAGCACGAGATCCAGGCGTTTCTCCGCGCCGTCGCGGCGGATGAGGAGCGGCACTGAATCGCCGGCGGCACGATCGAGGAGGGCCCGCTCCAGATCCAGCCCGCAGGCCAGACGCAGATCGCCGGCGCGCAGGACGACGTCGCCCGCTTGCAGCCCCGCCCGCGCCGCCGGGCTGCCTGCTTCCGCACGCTCGACGACAAGCCAGCGCACCAGGGACCCCGCCGGCGCCGCCGCTTCGTGACTGACCGTCTTCTCCGCAACATTGGCCTGGTCGTGAGCGGGCATCTTCACCTCGGCTTCGCCCACGCAATCGCGGCATACCAGGCCGTGCCAGGTGCCGTTTCGCCG
>DASZFN010000323.1:0-2096 GCA_035939715.1 Gemmataceae bacterium
GCAGGGGTCTAGCGAGACCGAGGCTATGGAGAGAAGTGCGACTTCAAAACCGCGCGTCGGGTATGATGCAGCAAGATTCTTGCACGGTCGCATATGGCGTCGCGATGCATGCACCAATTGTTAGCAATTCTTCTTCCACCAGGAGGCAATCATGTCCGAGCCGATTTCTCGCCGCTCGTTCACCACCGCGGCCGCCGGGTTGGCCGTGGGATCCATGGCCGAAGCGCACGCCGCGGAGGAGCGTAAGCCTCCCAGCGGCCCCAGCGAAGCTCCATTCGAGCGCGATTATTCTCCGCCCGGCTTCAAGCCGTCGTGGAAAAGACAGCAGATTAACCGGCTGTTCGTTCAGGACTTCGTCATCTACGCTCATTCCGATCTCGGCATGGTGCAAAAGCTGCTCGCGAAGCAGCCCGCCCTGCTCAATGCGACCATGGATTGGGGCGGCGGCGACTGGGAGTCCGGGCTGGGCGGCGCCTCGCACATGGGCCGGCGCGACATCGTCGGCTATCTCCTCGAGCACGGGGCCCGGATCGATCTCTTCTGTGCCGCGATGCTGGGGCAACTCGAGGTTGTAAAGACCTTCCTGGCGATGCAGCCAAAGCTGATCGATGCGAAGGGCCCGCACGGCTTGACGCTCCACTTCCATGCCCAGGTCGGCGGCAAGGAAGCCGAGCCCGTGCTCGACTATTTGCAGTCGATCAAGAAGCTGGAATTGAAGCCTGTGCCGTTCCTCGCCAAGCCGGCCGCTCCGCCGGCTGGTAAGCCGTAATGGTCATCACTGACTTTCCAGAAGGATGCGCCGCGGCCGCTGCCTTGGCGGCGGATACAGCGGCGTGCTGTCGAACAGGTCTCGCGGCTTGAGATAGAAGCCCGTCCAGAAAGTGATGGCCAGGCCGGTATAGCTATTCTTGCCGTCTTCGCCGCCGAAATCCTCGCCGCGCGGAAAATGCAGCACAGGGGCGCAGTGCCAGATTGTCGTGGGCTGGCCGGTCAGCGGACGGCGCTGTGCGGCGTATTGCGGCACGTCGATGTAGCTGGTGAAGCCGGACTCCGTGCGCGTCACCCAGAAATCGTAGTTGATGAAGTCCATGTTCGATTCATAGCTGCCGCCTTCCGGTTGCAGTTGCCGCAGCGCGCCCACGCGCTGCGGGATCATGTCGTAGGCGATCGGCCTGCCGTGGGCGTTCTTGCGGACCTTGCTTTGGAAGCGCAGCGTGGTGAATTCTTCGGGGACCCAGCGGGCGCTGCCTTCGCAGGCCTCGCCCTGGAAGTTCTTGGCGAACGGCTTGGCGACCTGGGAGAAGCGCTCCGTGGACTCGTTGAGAAGCCGGCGGACCAGCAGAATGTCGTTGTCGGCGGGGCCGCCCTGGTTGGCCACCGGGTCGCCGAGGTCGGGCTCCAGCCGCCAGCAGCCGATGTGCAAGTGGGCATCGCCCTGGTCGTCCTGGCGGTTGAAGATGTTGCGGCCGGTGGGGCCGATGCGGCAGGCGATCATGCCGTCGTCGCCGAAGGTATACTCGATCAGGTAGCGGTAGTTGGCGCCGTAGTAGGTGGACCAGAGGATCATCTTCTCGCCGCGCCGCGCCCGGTCGGCGATCTCATTGCGGCCGCTGGTTTCGGCGCTCATCCAGCGGATGCCGTCGTCGTGGACCTCCTTGTGCACCGTCCCCGACCAGTAAGGGTTGGACGACTTCAAGATTTCACCCGGCAGCACACAGCTTGGGCCGAGATATTCCGGACGGGCGGGCGTGATGTGAAACGGCATGTCGTGGATGTCGAGAAAAGCAGTCCAGCCGTTGTCGTAAGGGACGTAAATCTCCGCCAGCTCCAGCATGCGCGCGACGGTGACCCACTGCGGCTTGCCTTCCCGGTCCTTCCACATGAATTTGGCGCTCTTGATGCGCAGCACGCTGCCGGGAGGATAATACGGCCGGTTCGTTGGGTTGGTCAGTTCCCATTCGATTTCCCAGGCGGTTTCGCTTTTCTTCAGGTCGTTGGCATCCGCCTTGGCGGCGGGAAATCCCTGGCGGACAAGATTGGCCGGGAGGGCCGGTTTGTCCACCGCCTGGGCGGGAAGCTCATCGGGTTGGTGTTGG
>DASZFN010000324.1:0-6093 GCA_035939715.1 Gemmataceae bacterium
CAGCGCATGCGGCAGATCACCGCCGAGGTCACCGATCTGGTGCTCGAGTTTGGCGGCGCGCTGAGCGGCGAGCATGGCGACGGTCTGGCGCGCAGCGAATGGAACCGCAAAATGTTCGGGCCGGTCGTCTACGAGGCCTTCCGGCAAATCAAGCAGGCCTTTGACCCTCATAATCTGCTTAATCCCGGCAAGGTGGTGGACGCCCCCGCCATGACCGAGAATCTGCGCTACCCTCCCCCCTACGCCCCGCTTGAGCCGGCCACCGTTTTCGATTACGAGCGCCAGGAAGGCTTCGTGCGCTCGATCGAGCTGTGCAACGGCTCGGGAGTCTGCCGCAAGCTGCAAGGCGGCGCCATGTGCCCCTCGTTCCGCGCCACGCGGGATGAAAAAGACAGCACCCGCGGCCGAGCCAATGCGCTGCGGCTGGCGCTCGCCGGTGAGCAGCCGCTCAAGGAGCTGCGCAGCCACGGCGTTTATGAAGTGCTGGATCTATGCCTGATGTGCAAGGCATGCAAGTCGGAGTGTCCCAGCAACGTGGACATGGCCAAGCTGAAGTCCGAATTCCTCCATATGTATTATGAGGGCCGGCCGCGGCCTCTGGGCGAAGTGCTCTTGGCGCGCATCCATCGCCTGAATCAGTTCGGCGCGCTGGCAGCTCCGGCCGTCAACTGGCTTCAGGAACGCCGCGTCTTTCGCTGGCTGATGGAGAAAGTCGCCGGCATCGATCGCCGCCGCAGCCTGCCCGCCTTGCATGCCGATCACTTTCGCCGCTGGTTTGCCCGCCACAAGCCGGCGCCCTCCGCGGGTCGCGCCGGCCGGGTGCTGCTGCTGGACGACTGTTTCACCACGTTCAATGAGCCCCAGATCGGCAAGGCGGCGGTGAGCGTGCTCGAACATGCCGGGTACAAGGTGGAGCTGGCAGGACTCACGTGCTGCGGCCGGCCCATGATCAGCAAGGGCTTCCTGCACCAGGCGCGCGAGCTCATTCGTGTACAAGTCGGTAAGCTTGCCCGGCGCGTCGCGGACGGCACGCCCTTGCTTGGCCTGGAGCCGAGCTGTCTGCTGACGCTGGCCGACGAATGGACGGAGCTGCTTCCGGGCAAAGCGACTCAGGCCGTCGCCGCAGCCGCCGAACTGGCGGACAGCTTTCTTGCCGGGCAGGTAAGTGCGGGCCGCTGCCATTTGCCGCTGTCTCCTGGAGCAGAAACATGCCTGCTCCATGGACACTGTCATCAAAAGTCCTTGCGAGGCGTTTCAGGAACCGTTGCCGCGCTCCGGCTGGTGCCGGGTCTGGAGCCGACCGTGCTGGATGCGGGTTGCTGCGGCATGGCGGGCTCGTTTGGCTTCGAGAAGGAGCACTATGATCTGAGCGTGGCCATCGGCAAGATGGCGCTGGCCCCCGCCCTGGCGGCGGAACCCGAGGCCATCGTGGTCGCGCCGGGTACGTCCTGCCGGCATCAGATCAAGGACCTGACCGGCCGGCACGCACTTCATCCTCTCGAGGTTCTTGCCGCTACGCTCGACATCGGTAAGCCGCATATCTCGTAGAACGGAATTCATTCCGTTCCAGCGCCAAGCCGCTCACGGCGCTTGAACGGAATGAATTCCGTTCTACGAGACCCGAACTGCAAAGCGCCGGCGGGACTGCTCACGGTGAATCAAGGAGTTGCCGAAGCGACTCCATTTCAAAGCGCGCGATCTTCTCCACACGCCGGGCATGCCGGCTGCCCTCGAACTCCGTTTCCAACCAGATCTTCACCATCCGGTCCAGCAGTTCGCCTCCCAGCAAATCAGCGGACAGGCAGAGCACATTGGCGTCATTGTGCCGGCGGCTCATCTCGGCGGTAATACTGTCATGGCAAGGCGCGGCACGCACGCCCGGCACCTTGTTGGCGGCCATGCACATGCCGATGCCGGTGCCGTCGATCAGGATGCCGCGCTCCACACTTTTGCCGCGCACGGCCAGGCCGACGGCAAAGGCGTATTCCGGGTAATCCACGCTTTCGCTGCCGTGCGGTCCCAGGTCGTGCACCTCGTGACCCAGGCGCTGCAGCAAGGCCAGAATGCGGCGCTTGACGTCGTAACCACGGTGATCGCTGCCGATGGCGATTTTCATGATCGTAACTTGTTATTGCTGCAGGTCCGGCAAAAGCTTCCGCAGATGACGCATGATCTGCTCCGCACACTGTTGGTAGACCAGGCGCTCGCAACCGATCGGGTCGGGAAGATCCTCTCCTTCCGGAGAGAGCAAACGAAACCGGGTGCCCGCGCTGGGGTAGTGCCCGGCCAGGGCCGCCAGGTGCGCGCCCGTCATGCCGATGACGTCATCCGCCTGGGCTACCAGGCGCTGCGTTAGAGGCCGGCTGCTGTGCTGGGTCAGGTCGGCGCCGTATTCGCAGGCGACTTCGACAGCCTCGGCCGCCGCCCTGCCTCCCATCATGGCTGCCAGGCCGGCGGAAAGCACGATAAATCCGCGCTCGGGCAGCTCCTGCGGCTGACAGCCCAGTTGCTCTGCCAGCAACTTCTTGCAAAACGCTTCCGCCATCGGACTGCGGCAGGTATTGCCCGTGCACACGAACACCAGCAAACGCGCCGCTTGCCGCTGGATCTCGGCAGCGGAAAGGACTCCTTCGCGCAGCACCTTCCAGACGTTGCCGTCGACGTGCACCACAGTGGAAGGCTGGCCGAATTTGCAGGCGCCGTCGTTGATCACCAGGTCCACATCGTCGTCCATGGCCTGGAGGACTTCCTCGGCCGTGACGGCAGGGGGTTCGCCGCTGCGATTGGCGCTGCTCAGCACCAGCGGGCCGGCAAACTGGCGCAAGGTGTGGAGGATGGCGTCATGCGCCGGGACGCGCAATCCCAGCGTGCCGGCCGGGCATACGCGCCGGCGCACGCTCTCCGGCAAGCGGCTCGCCAAACCCCGCGCAGCATCCACGTTGAAGACCAGAGTGCACGGCCCCGGCCAAAGCCGGCGCGCCAAGCGCCTGCCGAGCATGCTCACGTCCGGCACCCAGTCCAGCAACTCGCTCGCTGAGCCGATCGCCAGCGTCAATGGTTTCCCTTCCGGTCGTCCCTTACCCTGGCAGAGCCGCTCGACGGCAGCCGGGATGATAGCACTGGCCGCCACGCCGTAGACTGTCTCCGTCGGAAAACCAACCAGCTCCCCGGCGGCCAGCGCTCGAACGGCCTCATGCACCCCGGCGCGCGCATCCTTGGCGCCTTGCCAATCGAGCACTCGGGTCATGGTTTTGGCGGGCGTCATGGGTTCCGTCGATTCCTTGGAAATGGGAAGAGCATGTAATTTATAGGCCAGCACGGCAGGCGACAAGGCGAAGGATTTTGCCGGCATGCGACAATTAGTAATCAGGAAGCCTGTGCTAGATCCCGGCCGAGGCGGGGCATGAGTCCAAGCGACCGCATTTGGCGCGAGCGTGGCCTGCGCGGCGCCGTCCTGGCCGGCGATGAGCGTGCCTGGCAAGTCCTGTACGAACAGTCGTTTGCCGGGCTGGCGGCCTATGTGGCCTGGCGCTGCGCCGGGCTGCGCGATCTGGAAGAGGAGATCATTCAGGAAACCTGGCTCACGGCAGTCAAACGCATCCGCGCGTTCGATCCGGAGCGGGGCAGCTTCACGCAGTGGTTGCGGGGGATTGCTGGCAACTTGCTGCGTAATCAGTTTCGCCGCCGGCAGCGGCGGACCGCCACAACATCCTCAATGAATGGGCAAACTGCCTTGCTCTCAGTGGAAAAAACGCCGGAGCAGCGCGACCTTGCCGAGCAAGTTGCGCGGGCGCTGGTCGAATTGCCGCCGAAGTACGAGGCCGCCTTGCGAGCCAAATACCTGGATCAACAGAGCGTGGCAGATATCGCCCGCGACTGGAACGAGACGCCCAAGGCCATCGAGTCGCTCCTGACGCGCGCGCGACAGGCTTTTCGAGAAGCTTTCGGTCCAGGACCAGACGACCCCAAAAACACGAAATGAGCCGGCCATGGACCAGCAAGAGCAAGATCCTGTGGAACATCTGTTGACGCCAGCTTTTGCCAGCGAAGATCGCACGCCTCTGCGTCAGGTGCTTCTTGTAGAAACGACCCGGCGCTTGCGGCGGCGGCAACGGTTCAAGCAGCTTGTCCATGCTGCAAGCCTGCTGGTCTGTTACCTCGCGGGCCTGGGCACCATGAGGCTTGCCATTTCAGGCAAGACCAAAAACCAAACAGATAATCATTCGCAAGACGCGGATTATTCCCAATCACGTGCCTTTACAGGCAACCCCCAAGCCCTGACGCCGCTCGTGCCGCCAATCGACCAGGATCCTGAAGTGCCTGCCAACGTACTCGAGCGCATCGCCTCCGTAAGCGAGGACAAGCAATCGAACCTGTACCGCCTGGCCGCGGATCGCTACCTGGACGTGGACAACAATGTACAGGCGGCGTTGCGTTGCTACGGCCGCTCGCTAGATACGGCGAAACAGGAAGATCTGGCAATATCCGAGGACGATAATTGGCTGCTCATGGAACTGAAAAAAGCTCGCCTGGAGGAAAAAAATCATGCGCAAACCGGCGGCTAACTTGGTTCTGGGTCTGACGCTCGTGCTGCTCCTGGCAGCCGTGACCCTTGGCCAGACAGAAGAGAAAAAGAAGCCCGGGGTCAATGATGACCTGGGCTCTTATCTGCCCAGCACTGCCCTGGTCGTCCAGGGCAAGTCCCGGCAGACGGAAAAGACTCCGCAAAGCTTGGAAGACACGCTCTCGCAGGTGCTGCATCAGAACCCGGACATTCGCGTGGCCGAGGCCAAGCTGCGCGAAGCCGAGGCCGAGTTGCAGCGCGTGCGCCTGCAGGTCATGCAGAAGGCCATCACGCTCTATCATAGCCTGGAGTCGGAGCGCGCCGCCGTGCGCCAGGCAGAGGAGAAATTGACCTGGAGCAAGCGCATGGCCAGCAAGGGATTTGAAAGCGATCAATCCGTAAAGGCGGCAGCCGCGGCACTCGCACAGGCCAAATCGAAGCTCGCCGCCATGGAAGCGGAGCTGCCGGCGTTGCTCGGCAAGCTGCCCCGACTGCACACGAGCACGACAGCTACGTTTCTCAATAGCATTGCCGAAACCCGAGCACTCGCGCAAACCCTGATGCCCGACGCCGGCAGCGTGGCTTATCTCAACGTTCCCTCCAACCTCTTGGCGATTCAGGGGAAAACAGGAGAAATCGCGATTCTGGACCCCAGCACGGGCAGGCACCTCTCCAGTCTGTCGATGCCGGCCCAGGCCAATACCACTCCGCCGGCCCGGAACGCTATTGCCGACAAAATTCGCCAGGCCCTGGACAAGCCGATCACGCTCCGGCTGCACGACAAGGCGCTGGACGACGTCTTGCAGGCGATCCAGGCCGTCGCTCCCGGCATCTCCTTTCATAAGGGCATAACGATTACCACCGAGAAGGCAAACTTTACGTTCGAACAGATTCCCCTGGGCGCTGTGCTGCAAGCGCTGGAAGACACCTTTACCACCACGGAGTCAGGGGCCGTGGTGCTGGTGGTGCGCGATTACGGCATCCTCGTGACCACACGGAATTTCGTCCCCGTCGGCGCCACGCTTTTGCAGGACTTCTGGAAAGGCACCGACTCGGCCGGCAGGCCGAAGTCCAATCCAGCCGGCTCCTCAAACCGGCCAGCGCCTGACGTCGAAGGTGTAATTAAGGCGGTTGACGCGAAGGCCGGACTGGTCACCCTTTCCATCGGTAGCGATGCCGGTCTGCAGAAGGGACAAACGCTGGAGGTGTTCCGGCTCGGGCCGCCGCCACAGTATCTCGGCAAGCTTGAAGTGATCGAGCTCAGCCCGACGCAGTCCGTCGGCAAACCCCAGCCGCGCGCCCAGGCTGCCATCCAGGTAGGCGACCGTGTTTCGGGCAGCGTTATCGGACGATAGGACAAGTGGTCATTAGTCATTGGTCATTCGTGAATGACGAATGACCAATGACTAATGACCGCGTACGGTTCACCTCAAGGCTTCAAGTTCACCTTGAAATTGGTAATGGGCTTGCCGTCCTTGTCCGTGAAGCGCAGGCATCCGGACCAATCGACCTTCTCATTGACCACCTTG
>DASZFN010000325.1:0-2901 GCA_035939715.1 Gemmataceae bacterium
GACCCAGAAGCTGGCCTGGGAAAAGCCGGGGCAGACCTTGCAAGCCACCGCGCTCGTGCACGACGCCTACCTGCGCCTGGTGGATACCGAACAAGCCCAGCACTGGAACAGCCGCAATCATTTCTTTGCCGCGGCCGCCGAGGCGATGCGGCGAATTCTGATTGAAAACGCCCGGCGGAAGCTTAGCCGCAAGCGCGGCGGGGACTTCGCCCGGCAAGAGGGCGAGCTGGATCAGGTGCCCATGCCCGAGCCACGCGAAGACTTGCTGGCGCTCGATGACGCGCTCCAGCGGCTGGCGGCGGAGCACCAGGAAGCCGCCCGGGTGGTGGAGCTTCGCTATTTTGGCGGGTTGACCTTGCCCGAGGTAGCCGAGGCCTGTGCCATCTCGCCGCGGACGGCCGGCCGGCTCTGGGCGTTCGCCCGCGCCTGGCTGCGCCGCGAGGTCGAGGGCGAGGGCGAGCCGCCCGCTTCCTGAGAATTCGTGGCCAGGTTTTGCTCCTTTTTTCGCACGGAGATTGGAAGGGACTCTCGACTCAAAGGGACCGCCTGCGCCATGAGCCAACAAACCATCTTCCTGGCCGCGCTGGATATTGCCGACGGGCTGGAACGCCAGGCTTTTGTCAAGCATGCGTGCCAGGGCGACCGACCGCTGGAGCGGCAGGTGGAAACCCTGCTGGCCGCTCATGAACGGCCGGGCGATTTTCTGAACGTCCCCGCGTTTGAACAGGTTTACACCAGTGCCCTGATCCCCGCGGCCGGGGTTTCGCTTCCGTTCCTCGAACCGTCCGCCAAACCGGGCTCCCTCGGGCGGCTGGGACACTATGAAATCCAAAAGATAATCGGGCAGGGCGGCTTCGGGATTGTCCTCCTGGCTTTCGATGAGATGCTGCACCGGGAGGTGGCCCTCAAGGTCATGGCTCCCCACCTGGCGTTCACGTCGCCGGCGCGCAAGCGCTTCCTGCGCGAAGCCCGCTCCTCGGCCGCGATTCGCCACAAGAATGTCGTGAGCATCCATGGCGTCGCCGAGGAGCCAATTCCCTACCTGACCATGGAGTATGTCCCCGGCGGGAGTCTGCAACAGCGGATCGACCGGGAGGGACCGCTGGAACCGCCGGAGGTGATCGAAATCGGCCGGCAAATCGCCAGCGGCCTGGCCGCGGCCCATACACTGGGAATCGTACACCGGGACATCAATCCCAGCAATGTCCTGCTGGAGCCCGGCGCCCCGCCGACGATCAAAATCACGGATTTCGGACTGGCGCGGGCTGCCGATGACGCCAGCTTGACGCGCAGCGGCTATGTCGCCGGCACGCCGCTGTACATGGCCCCGGAGCAAGCCACGGCCGGGCGCGTCGACTTTCGCGCCGACCTGTTCAGCCTCGGCAGCGTGCTTTACGCCATGTGTACCGGCCGGCCGCCTTTTCGCGCGCCGACCATGCTTGCCGTCCTCAAACGCGTCAGCGAAGACGCGCCTCGGCCGATTGGAGAGATCATTCCGGAAGTGCCCGACGGGTTGTGCGCGATCATTGAGCGGTTGCACGCCAAGGATCCGGGAGCCCGTTTCAGCTCGGCGCGGGAAGTGTTCGACGTGCTGGGGAGCTATGCGCTTGATGCGAAAGGCCGGGCGCAAGTCCAGGCCGTTGCCGGCGCGCCCGCGGCCCCCGCGACGGCTAGTCAGACCGATAGCTCGCCGGTCGGCCCCAGGCGGTGGACGAAACGAATCCTGGTTGTTGGGGGCGTTTTTTTCCTTGCCTTGCTGCTGGGGGGCCTGGCTCAGTGGCTCGTGCCTCTGTTTCGGCCCGGCAGCGACACTCCTGACACCAGCGCGACCCTCGAGGCCGTGTTGCAGGCGCGAACCGAGGCGGCCGCGCGCGCCTGGCCGTCGTTTCTGGCTCGGGCCCAGGCCCCCGGCGTCACGCCGGAACAGGTCTGGAAAGAGGTAGCCACCTATTGCGAGGCGTATCCCGGCACGCCGCAGTCCTTCCAGGCCGGCGAGCTGTTGCTCAAACTACCGCCGCTGGTCAACAGCATCGGCATGAAGCTGGTTGCTCTGCCGCCCGGGAGGTTCCTCATTGGCTCGCCGGCAGCAGAAAGGACCTGGGCTGGGGCTGTCGATGAAGGCCCGCGCCATGAAGTCGTCCTTACCCGGCCTTTTCTGATGGGAGTTGACCCGGTCACGGTCGGCCAGTTCGCGGCGTTCGTCCAGGCGACGAACTACGTCACGGAACCGGAAAAAGGCGGCTGGGCCTCGCGCCGCTGGCCGGACGACTCGTGGAAGGCCGACGCGGAGACCAACTGGAGAAACCCAGGGTTCGAGCAGGCCGACGATCACCCGGTAGTTTGCCTGAGCACGAACGACTGCCTGGCCATTTGCCGCTGGCTTGGCGAACGCGAGACCAAGAAATACGGGCTTCCCACGGAAGCCCAGTGGGAATATGCGTGCCGTGCGGGATCCGCGACGCGCTTTTACTTCGGCGACGGCGATCAGGAGTTGCCCCAGCACGCCTGGTATCGAATCAACTCCGACATGAAGACCCATCCGGTGGGGCAAAAGAAAGCCAACGCCTGGGGCCTTCACGACATGCTCGGCCATGTCTGGCAACGGACGGCGGATTGGTATGCGGCGGACTATTACGCGACCAGCCCCAGAGAAGATCCGCCCGGTCCTGCGGATGGCAAGCATCAGGTGTGGCGGGGAGGCTGCTGGTCCGGTCCCGTGTTCGACTGCCGCAGCAGCAGACGCCTGGGCGCCTACGTTCCGTGGGGCTGCAGCGCGAACGTGGGTTTTCGCGTTATTGTGCTGCCGTAATCCTATGATAGAATGACGTCCACAAAACAGAAATTAATTGGCCAGTTCTGCCTCCCGTTTTCGCACTGGATATAGCGGCGGGCAATGGCTCG
>DASZFN010000326.1:0-4902 GCA_035939715.1 Gemmataceae bacterium
GTGCTGGACCAGAAAGGGGTCATCCGCGCCAAGAACGTCCGCGGCGAAGTCATGGATAAACTGGTCGATGACCTGCTTAAGGAAATGAAGGAAAGCAAAACGCCCTAACTGCGAACCCCGGTTCCTTGCGTCAACCACAAAGGCCGGCTCTCCCGCCGCGGGAAAGTCGGCCTCATTTAATGTTGGCCGAGTTGGCCCAGCGTCCGGGAGAATCCCAGCTCACGTAGATGGGATACCTGGTCCGCCCGCATACACTATGAACAGAGGTTGCCGGCCTCACTCGAACCAGGTCAAGATGCGTGATGCTCGGGAAGTGGATCAGTCATCTGGCGGCTTCTCTGCGTCGACGTGGTCGCGGCCCGGAACGCGGATCCTCGCGTCCGAACGTGGTATGGATCTGCGCGGACGACTTTACGCCGGACGTCTGCGGCGCCTACGGGAACCGCATGGTTCGGACCCCTTGTCTCGACGGCCTGGCCTCCCAGGGGATACGGTTTGATCGCGCGTTTTCTACCTGTCCGCTCTCCACCCCATCCCGGCAGTCGTTCTGGACGGGGCGCTATCCGCGGAGGATCGGCGTCACTCTGTCACGGACCCCACTCCCCGACGACGAGGTCACGCTGCCGGTTCTCCTTCGCCAAGCTGGCTACGAAGTGGCCGCCTTTGGGAAAACACATTACTACTGGCCCCGCCGGCATGAATTCGATGTCTATGTCGATTGGAGCGAATACGAAGCCTGGCTCTCGAAGAAGGGGCCCGTTTTGCCCCACTCGGACGGCGACATGCTCGGCCCGTGGCAGCCGTTTGCCGATCCCGGCCGCGTGTGGCTGAACAGTGACTGTTTGCCTTATGCCGCCGTTGATGCCGACATGTTCGGCACGTTCCTCGCCTCGCAAGCGGCCCAGTACCTGGCCGTGCCGAAGGCCAGGCCGTTTTTCCTGTACGTGGGCTTCTATGAGACCCACGCGCCGTTCTGGTTCCCAGTGGAATACCGCGGCCGGTACAGCCCGCGCTCGTTCGACGTGCCAGCCGTCGGGCCGGAGGATTACCGCTGCCTCCCGGCCGTTTTCCGCGAACTTACCGAAGCAGACAAACAGGGCATCATGGCGGCGTATGCCACTTCGGCGGAGTACCTGGATAAGAACGTGGGCCAGGTGCTGGCCGCCCTCGACCGCTCGACTCACGCCAACAATACCCTGGTCATTTTCACGAGTGACCACGGCTACCTGCTGGGACAGCACGGCCGATTCGAGAAACACTGCTGCTATGAGCCGGCGGTTCGCGCCGCCCTGTTGATGAGATTCCCCGGGCTGATTCGCCCTGGACGGGCGACGGCGGCGCTGGTTGAGTTGATTGACCTGGCGCCCACCATCCTTGAGCTATGCGGGGTCCCTACTCCGGCAAACCTTGACGGGCGACGCCTGACCTCGCTCTTGCGAGACCGGACTGACGCCCACCGGGTTCGCGTCATCGCCGAATACGCAGACAACGAGGAGGCCATGATCCGCACGGAACACTGGAAGCTGATCTACAGCACGGGGGCTCGCCGGCGGCGGGACGGCTATGCCCTGGGCCCGGCAGTCGGCCAGCCATTCGTTCAACTCTACAACCTGGACAACGACCCCGAAGAAACGATCAACCTCGCAGGCCATGCCGAACACGCCGGCAGGGTCAAGCAACTGACCAACGAACTGGCCGATCACCTAGTCCGCACGGCCCGCCAGCCACGGCTGATTCCGAAATCCCAGGACATCCGGCTGATTTTGGCGCACTGCCTGACGCCCCGGGACATTGACTTATCTAGCTTCATCGGCAATTCGATCGTCTAACGAGCCAATTTCTCGGATCGGCCCTCAGTCTCAATACGGGAAGCCGCAGCGCCCTTGCAGCGTTAACATGTGTTTCGGCGGCAAAGGAATCGCATCATCCCCCAGAGCCACCCGACCCGAAAGCGTTCGGCCTGCACGACCGTGAACCCGGCGTCTTCTAACAGTGACCGACAGGCGCTCATCCTATAGGCTCGACAGAACGCCGGGTCCGTCAGCCGCAGCCACAGGCTGCACAGCTTGCACGTGAGATAATCGTCGCACCAATCGACCAGCACAAACCAGCCGTGCTCATGCAGCACGCGATGTACCTCCGCTAGCGCCTTCATGGGCGAGCGAAAGTAGTGGAAGCTATTGGCGCAGATGGCAGAGTCAAAGGCGTGATCGGGGAAGGGAAGGCGGGTCGCCTCGGCCTGAACCCAAGACGCCCTACGATTCCCCTCCTTGGTCACGGCTTGGCAAAGCATCCCACGGCTAAGATCCGTGCCGACAACCTGCAGAGCGGGCCAGCGGGCGAGCAGGAGGCGTTCCAGTTCCCCCGTGCCGCAGGCGACGTCGAGTACGCGCTCCTGACCTCGAATGGGAATGCAGTCGGCAACGGCTTGGAGCGTCGCCTCGACGTAAGACCGCCAGCGGCGGTCATATTTCGTTGCCAAGCGATCATACTGCTGACGAACGGCGTCAATTTCGGACGGCATCTTCTCAGGAAGTCTTTCCGTGGCGAATCTTGGGGAGCGAGCTTGATGTCCTTCTTACTCGATTGAGCCGGCTCGTCGAAGACGAAAAGCGGCAAAGCCGCTGTCCATCGCGGGTGACCTCGGTCTCGCAAGCTATCGCTACGCGGTTAAGCAATGTTTCTGTCGCCACCACATGTTCCACGCATGTCAGGGCCAGCAGAAAAGCAGATAATTCCTGTCCAGATTAGCTTGATGTCCTTCCGCACCCGAGGTAACTGTGCTGTCGTTGCGTCGCATCGTTGCGGCGCCAGCATCGATTACCCGCATAGGAGACATGACATGTCCAAACAAACGAAGGGCGCCAAAGGCGCGAAGGCGAAGCAGCGTACAGAGAAGGCGAAGCCGGCCACGAAGCTCATCCCGGAGCTAGCGGCAATGAAGTTCCCGGCAAAAATGGTTGCCAAGCTGGAGGCCCTTGCCGAGGCCGACCAGGACACAGTTCTGAACTACGTCAACTCGGGGATGAAGATCAACGACGCCTACCGCCGGACTATCGGCGGGCAGGCCGAGCAGCAACAGGCGGAGCCGGAGGCCGCTACACCGTCTCCTCAAGTCGCGGGCCCGGAGGCCGATAGCTCGGGGCAGGCAGGAACGCAGGCCACGCCGGAAGCGACGCCAGGCGTCGAGACGACCTCAGCGGCCGAGGCGGCGCAAGCCGGCGAGCCAGGGACCCAACCGGAGGCCAAGCAACGGGGCCGGGCGCCGAAGGTCAACGCGGAGACGGGCCCCAAAAAGCTGAGCGCCATCGACGCGGCCGCCAAAGTCCTGGCCGAGGCCGGCGAGCCCATGGATTGCCAGACGATGATTAAGACGATGGCAGAGAAGGGCTATTGGACGTCGCCCGGCGGCAAGACTCCAGCGGCCACGTTGTATTCCGCAATACTCAGGGAGCTTCAGACCAAGGGCCACGATTCCCGGTTCAAGAAGACCGAGCGCGGCAAGTTTGGCGTCGGTAAGGCGTCGTAGCGCCCATGGCCATCCGTTCGCCCACGAGGCCCCCTGGCGGGGCCTTTTGTTGTTGGTTGGCGTCGGGTTTGACTCGGCACCGGCGTCGCGGATAAGGCTCCCCGCAAGGGTTAGGTTTCACCTCCGACTAGGCAAGCCTTGGTTGCGGACTGCCTGGGAGATGTCAAAGACTCCGCCAAGAATGGCGCCAAGGATCGCGGCCAACAGGCCGCCGAACAGCGAGAACGCTTGTGCGATTTCCTTCCAGTTGGGGATGCTGTTGCCCGCAGCCCACCCGAAGAAGGCCCCAAGGAGTCCAAGAACAAAAGCCATAATCATTGATCTCATGATTTGCCCTCCTGGGCGGCCTTGCAACAATTGCCTAAACCGGTGGCTAAATGTGTTTGCGCGACGGGCTCAGTCTATTTCTGCGTCAATTTGGGACCCAGCACCGCAGCTAGCTTCGCGACGGTCCTGCGTGTCTGCTTGTGCAAGCCTCTCTCTGCCAGCGTGATCGTCGCGGCGTTAATGCCGGCCAGCTTGCCTAATTCCTTGGCAGTGATTCCCGCCTCAACCCGCAGGGCCCTGAGACGCTCGGCGAACGTCGTTGGCTGTCGGTCAATACAGCTTACGCACAGTACCGGGAGAATGTGCAGCCAATTATCCTGGCGCCGGATGGTGCGGCTACAACGCGAACAGCGAATCTCGACGGCTCGCGGAATGCCGTTCAATGCGTAATGGACGGCTTGACGGGTGAGGCCAAATCTGTCCGCTATAGCCTGAAAGGTCAGACCGCGGGCGCGGAGCCGCCTGACCTTCCGGAGGTTCTTTTCGTCGCGCAAGCTGGCCATGCGAAGAATTGTAACCGTGCCGTGTTTCTGCTTGAATGACAGAAGCATGTCAAAGCAAACAATCAGCCATGTCCTGCGCGAGACGCTGCGGCAAAGGGGCACGGAGCACCTTTACGACGTGGCGCGGGGCAGCGGCGTAGATTACAACAAACTTTGGCGGTTCCTGACCAAAGACCGTCCGCTGACGATGGACGAAAGCGACGCGCTGGCGGCTTACCTTGGCTGTCGCCTGGTCCGGCCGAAGGTCACGCCTCCTTTGGAAACTGCAACCGAAGCCGGGCCTTCGCCAACGCGCTCCGGGCGGTCCCGAGTTCCACGTTAGCCCGGTGCAGGGCCTCCAGGTACTCGCGGCGCTCCCAGAAGAACAGTGGGTCACAGCGATCCCGCCAGAGCCTTTCTTCGTCTCCTAACCCTCGGCAAAGTTTGTCCAGCCTGTCGATGCGAGCGGAGAGATCGGCAAGGTTCATCAGCTGCGCTCCTGTGGCGCCGGGATGTGCCCAGGGTACCGGAGAAATAACTCCTTCGCTAGTTCACCCCAGGCCG
>DASZFN010000327.1:0-3176 GCA_035939715.1 Gemmataceae bacterium
TCCATGAACTGCTCGGCCGTCATGCGCTTGACCTCCGGGCCGCGAAAGACATAATCCTCTGCCGCGGTTTCCGACTTCAGGACCGCCGAGCGCGACTGGTAAGCCTGCGAGCTAACCATGTGCTCTAACAATTTCTTCAGATCGTACTTATTATCCACGAGGTACAGAGCCAGATAATCCAGAAGCTCCTCGCTCCATGGCCTGTTGGCCATGACATCGACCGGGTGAACGATGCCGCGGCCAAAGAGGCGCTGCCAGAGGCGATTGACGATGGTTCGGGCAAAACGGCCGTTATCCGGGTGCGTCACCAGGCCGGCGAGCCGCTCCAGGCGCTTCGCCCTGGGCAAGGATGTCTCGATGCTGCCCAGCTCGGGCCAGAGAAAGCGCGGCACGGCCGGCTTTCCGGTCGGCTTGTCGCAGCGATACAACTCCAGCGGCCGGTCGGCGATGATGGCGGCCAGCCCGTAGGCGTCCGCCAGTTTCCAGGTGTCGATGAAGCTGTCGTGGCAGGAAGCGCATTTCATGTTGATGCCGAAGAACACTTGCGAGACATTCTGCGAGAATTGGATCTCGCGCACCTGGCTGGCGTTGACCCGGCCGCGCCACTGGATGCCGTTGATGAACCCTTCCGACTCCGGCTTCGGGCTGATCAGCTCGCGGACGAATTGATCGTAAGGCTTGTTCTCCAGGAGCGCGCGGTACAGCCAGCCGGTGATTTGCTTGCGGCCGCCGTCAATGTAACCCGTGCCCTGGTAATCGTTGCGGAGCAAGTCGTTCCAGAAGGTCAGCCAGTGCTCGGCATAAGCGCGTTTGTCATCCAGCACGCCGCGAATCAGGCGAGCGCGCTTATCGGCCGCCGTGTCGCCCAGGAATGCGTTCAGCTCCTCTGTGCTGGGAAGCATACCAATCAAATCGAGGTAAACGCGGCGAATGAACGCCACGTCGTCGAGTACCGGCGGCAGAGGCACGTGCTGCTTGGTATAGTAGGAGTCAATAATGCGGTCGATGGGATGATCGCGCCCGGCATGGGCCGGAGGCAGCGCGTAGCGTTGCAGCCTTAGCGGGGCGAGATAGCCGCTGCCCAGGAAAGAGAACCCTTCCTGCCAGGGAAGGCCCTGGTCGATCCAGGCCTTGATCAAGGCGATTTCCCTGGGCGAGAGCCGGTCTCCCTTTGGCGGCATGCGTACGTCCGGATCTTCGGACGTGATTCGCTGCAACAGTTCGCTCTCGTCGCTTTTGCCCGGCACTACCACCTTCGCCTTGAGAATGGCTTCGCGCGTGTCGAGCGAGAGGGATCCCTTCCGTTTGCCGTTGGTATGGCATTCCCCGCAACGAGCCTTGATGATCGGCACGATTTGATGAGCAAAATCAATCTTTTTCGGGCTATCCGCGCGCAGCGGCGTGGCCGCTGCCCCGATTAAAAAGCAAACAAGCGCCCATAACGACGGCTGCATCGGACAGATCCTCCGCACTTCTCCAGGTACAGAATTTGCAGACTTTTGTTTGGGGACCGTGCCAGAACGGGACATCTGTGCACGATGGCTAGAGGTACCATTTCCAGACAAGGAGTTCACCATGCGATCACTGGTTCTTTCCCTGGTTCTTGCAGCCGCCAGCCTCGGGCTAGTCGTCACGACGCCCTCTTCCGCGCAGGCACAATGGCGGTCGTGGCGGCGCGGCTACTCTTATGCGCCTGCCTATTATTATGGCTACCCGGGCTACACGTACCCGAGCTACTCTTACGGGTACAGTAACCCGTCGTACGCGTACTACTACACGCCGTACGGGTACAACTACTCGTATTACCCAGGGTATTACAACTACTCGTATTACCCAAGCAGAGCGTACTATCCGGCGACGTCGTACTACCCGACAACGACGTACTCCCCGTACTACAGCGGGTACTATTACCCGTACTAGGAAGCCAGATTGCTCATATCCGAGCGCGGGCGCTTCCTGCCACGGCAAGATTTTTGCCCGCGCTCGGCTTTTTTTAGGTTGGCATTCTTACTCTCCCCGCTCCGGCGGCTACGCGGCTTTGCCGGCTGCTCCGCGCTCCCTGGGGCCGTCCTGTCGCGTTCCAAATATGGGACGCCTTTCACCATCCACTCCGGCTGCGGCGCACCCTTAAGGTGGTGATCGAAGAACTGCTGCATGCGCACGGTGAAGTCCTTCTGATTGGCGCGCTTGCGTATGCCGTGCAGTTCGCCGTTGTAGTTGAAGAGATAAGCTTCCTTGCCCAGGCGGCGCAGGGCCAGGAAGTATTCAATCCCCTGATACCAGGGAACAGCATCGTCCTGATCGTTGTGCAGAATCATGATCGGGGTGCGCACCCGGTCGGCCATGAAGATGGGCGAGTTCTCGACAAATCGCAGCGGGTATTGCCAGAGACTGCCGCCGATGCGGCTTTGCGATTGCTCGTACTGAAATTGCCGCGGTAGCCCGGGACCCCAGCGGATGCCGTCGTAGGCGCTGGTCATGTTCGCCACCGGCGCGCCGGCTTCGACGGCCTTGAAGCGATTCGTCTGCGTGATCATGTAGGCAATCTGGTAACCGCCCCAGCTATGTCCTTGAATGCCAATGGCGTTCTCGTCCACAAAGCCCAGATCCACGACTGCCTGCACGCCGGGCAAGACGCACTTCAGGGCACTTTGGCCGGGGTAACCGGTGCTATAAACGATGTCCGGCATAAACACCAGGTAGCCGTTGCTGGCGTAGTAGGAGGCGTTGATCGACGTGCCGGGAGAGGGGCTGACGAAATGGTGCAAGTTCTGGGACAGCCGCTCGTAAATGTAAACGAGCATCGGATACTTCTTCTTGGCGTCGAAGTTCTCGGGCTTGATCAGGATGCCTGAAAGAGGTACGCCGTCGGCATTCTTGAAATGCACCAATTCGGAGGTGCCCCAGAGCAGGCGCGATTTCTGTGGATTGGCATCGGTCACCCGGGTCAGCTTCTTGAAGCTCAGGTCCGTGACCTGCAGGTCCGGGAACTCGCTGAAGGTCTGGGCGGTCGTCACCAGCACGTCGGCCGATTTCGCCTTGATTGGGAAACCGAAGTTCCTGTCAGCCAGGAGCAGCTTCTCGGGCATCGAGCCATTAACACGAACGCGGTAAAATCCGGCGGCGCGCGTTTCTTCATGTTCGGCATGCAAGAGCAGCGGCTTGTGCGGGCTGAT
>DASZFN010000328.1:0-3911 GCA_035939715.1 Gemmataceae bacterium
TTCTACGCCATGCAGTTCATCGACGGCACCACGCTGGCAGGCCTCATCGAAGAGATGCGCCGCTATCAGGAAACGCCGGCCCGAACGGCAAGCACGCTGGAGGGCGAGCGGGAAATCACGGAAGTGGTTCCCGCCGCTCAAAGCCGTTTGCGCGCGACGCCCGCCAATCCGCCCCTTCCCGCGGACACGCCTGTCAACCTGCCCCTGTCATTCTTCCATGCGGTGGCACGGATCGGCATCCAGGCGGCGGAAGCCCTCGAACATGCCCATCAGCTCGGCATCGTGCACCGGGACATCAAACCCGCCAACGTCCTCATCGACATGCATGAAAACGCCTGGCTCACCGACTTCGGCCTGGCCCGCTTCCAGCAGGCCGGCCTGACGCAGAGCGGCGACCGGCTCGGCACCTTGCGCTACATGAGCCCGGAGCAAGCGTCCGCGCGACATGGCCTGGTCGATCAGCGCACGGACATTTATTCGCTTGGCGCAACGCTGTACGAGCTCGTGACGCGCCGAGCCGCCTTTCCGGCCGACGAGCCGCAAGAGATTCTCAGTCAACTGTCCTCCGTGGATCCGCCCCGGCCGCGCAGCATCGACCCGGCCATTCCGCTTGACCTGGAGACGATTATTCAGAAGGCCATGGCCAAGGCCCCGGCGGAGCGCTACGGCACGGCCCAGGAATTCGCCGACGACCTGCGGCGTTTTCTCGACGATCAGCCGATCCTGGCGCGGCGGCCGACGCTGCCGCAGCGGCTGCGCAAGTGGACCCGGCGGCACAGGGCCTGGGTCACGGCCGCGGCGCTGGCCGTGCTTCTGGCCATGCTGGGTCTCGCGGTCAGCACCGGATTAATCTGGATGGCGCACCGGGACGCCCTTACCGAGCGCGATAAGGCCCGCGCGAACGAGCAGATAGCCCGCGCCGAGAAAGAGCGCGCCGAACAAAACCTGGACCTGGCCGTCCGCTCCCTCCTGGAGCTCCTCGCTGTGGCGGAAACCTTTGCCGAGCAAAGCGCCCTAGATGCGGTTACGCAACAAAAGGTGCAGAAACTCTTGCAAAAGGTGGTCGCGAGTTACGACCAATTTGCCGAGGAAAACCACATGACGCCGCAGGTGCGCTCCTTGAAGGCGCAGGCGTATCAGAAAGTCGGCGATATCCACCAGCGCTTGATCCAACCCGATGCGGCCGAAAAAGCCTACCGGGACGCGGCGTCTCTGTTTGCTCAGCTGGTGAAGGAATTTCCCCAGGAGGCAAGCTATCGTGCCAAGGAGGCTCTGTGCCACCGTAATCTCGGCAGAATGCAGCGTGTCCGCGGCCGGCTCCCCGAGGCGGAAGCGACCATCCGCACGGCCCTGGCGACGCTCGCCCCGCTAACGGACGAGAACGGCGTGCAGGCGAAGTATCACCGGGATGCGGCCGGCTGTTATCACGAGCTGGGCGTGACTTTGAGCGCCGAGGGACGATCGACCGAGGCGATGGCCGCCTTCCGCAAGGGCCTGGAGAGCCTCGAGCGGCTGACGCCGGCGGAGAAGGGTGAGGCCGCCAGCCAGGACATTCGCGCGGCCAATCTCATGGATCTCGGCCTGCGTCTCGAGGACTCCGGTCAACTCCGTGAGGCGGAAGAGTGCCTGCGCCAGGCCCTCGCCGCCCGGCAGCAGCTTGCGAAGGCGCACCCCAGCAGCCGCGAATTCAAATATCAATCCGCGGCCGCTCATCATAACCATGCCTCCAGTCTGGCGCTGACCGGACACCTGGCCGACGCCGAAGCGACGCAGCGCCGGGGGCTCGCTCTGCTGGAAGAACTGGCCACCGAGTGCCCGAGCATTCCGAGCTTCCGCAAAGACCTGGCCGCCAGTTCCGTGAACCTGGCTCGTTACCTGGATGAGCAGCATCGGACCGGAGAAGGGCTGCAGGTGTTTGCCCGCGCCATCGGGCTGCTGGATCGACTGGCCCAGGATTTCCCGGCGATTCCTGACTATCGCAAGCTGCTGGCGCTGGCGCTCAACAACGAGGCCCATCTGCTCGCGCGCTGCAGCCGCCGTGCCGAGGCCGTGGCCGCCTATCGCCGCGCCCTGGGTCTTTGGCAGGAGCTTGCCGGCCAGGGACACCACGAACCCGAGTACCGGCACGCCGCCGCTGCCTCCCTGCATAACCTGGCTGCCCTCTTGCGCGAGAAGCCCGAGACCCTCGAAGAAGCCCGGCAACTGGTCGAGCAAGCCATTCAGTTTCAGAACGAAGCCCTGAAGGCCGACCCGGAGAACGTCCGCGGCCGGCAGGCGTTGGCGGCCCATACGGCTTTGCTCGAGCAGATTTCACGAAAACTTGTCCGGTAGGCACGGATGACAGCAGACACCTCGCTTGCGTAGGGGAGGATTATCCCTTGCCGGTTAATCTGGCCACGTCGATCGGTTTCAGTCCCCCCGCGAAGGGAGGGCCGTGGGTATGCGCTGTTTCTTGTACTGATCGGTGTAGTTTCAATCCGCCCCCCCCCGCTCACGCGGGGGAGGATAGCTCCGCCCCAATTCCGTATTACTAACAGCTTCCGCGAAGGGTTTCGCGTACCTCAGTTGATTGTAACGACCGTATTCCATGGGCTGCCTTTAGCTTGGTTCTTAGTGGCGGTCCAGTCTTGACTTAGCTGGATCGCGGATCGCCCGGCCAAACCATTTCAATTGAGGTACGCGATAACGAATTATCGCCCTAAAGTACCAGGGCGCCCTCAAAATCAATGGTCGGCTTCTGGCCATAATGCTCCACGCGATGCCGCGGGTCCTCCCTCAGGAGATAGAGGCGTAAGCTGTCTTCGGCAGGATTTATCTCTTCCAGGAGGTCATGACGCAGCCGGGCCAGGTCCGTCTCCCCCACAGCGCATTCAAATACGGACAATTGCACGCGCTGGCCGTAATTCAAACACACCTGGGCCACGCGCCGGAGGCGTCGGCGCCCTTCTTTCGTCAACGTGGAGACATCGTAAGTGACGAGCACGTACATGGCTAGCCTTCTTTCCGCCGCTAAGAAGTGAGAATGGCAATCGTGATGCGCGAGCGGCGGAATCAGCGCAGCATCAACGCGGGGTACGCATCGATATCGCCCCGTATGAAGCGCGCCAGCAGCCGCGCCTGGATATGCGGCAGCAGGCCAATGGTAAGCGTGTCCCCGAGCAACGGGTGCAGGACTTCTTCGCGTTTACGCTGCGTGAGCGCGGCCAAAACCGCCTTGCGCGTCTCGGCGTTCATAAGCACCGCGCCACCGGCTGCACGCTAAACCCGTTCTCCCTCACTTGCCGCAAGTTGATTAACGAAAGCGCCAACCGGTCTGCCAGCAGCGGGCGGAACTCCTCCATGAGGTCCAGCGCCAGGGACAGGCGGCCCGGCCGGTCCGTGTGCAAGAAGCCGACAGCCGGATCGAGTCCGACCTCTTCAAGTGCACTGGCCATATCGTGCGTGAGGATGGCATACAGAAACGAAAGCAACGCATTCAGCGGGTCCAGGGGCGGACGGCGCGACCGCTCCGACATGGAGAATGTCTCTTGCTGCTGCCGGATCATGCAGTTGAAGGCGCCGAAATACGCCCGCGCCGCGTCTCCCTCGCAGCCGCGCACGGAATCGAGCGTTGCCGACCCCGCCAGCGTATCGAGGTTGTTGCTCAGGCGCGTGGCAGCCCGCTGCAACGGCTCGCTCTGCTCGGGCCTATCGATCTCGCGCGCCGCACGCAGGAGCAGCATGCGGCAATTCTGAATCTTGGCGGCCACGATCGGCCGGGCCACGGCAACGCACCTGTCCTCCTGGTCCGCCAGCCGATACTGCTGCCGGCGCAAGAGCACGTTCCCCGACACGGCCGGTGCCAGACGCGCCAGGAACCGGCCCTGCTCGCTCATGAAGGAAATGGAGACCCCGTGCTCGCCGCCGGCCGC
>DASZFN010000329.1:0-1559 GCA_035939715.1 Gemmataceae bacterium
GGACAAAGCGCTGGCGCACCTGGCCCGGGACGTGGAACTGCCGGACTTCGCGCAACGATTTTGGGAAGCGGAATACAGGCGGGAATTGAGCCGCCGTGCCCTGCGGCTGATGCAGGGCGAATTCGCGCCGACTACTTGGAAGGCATGCTGGGAAACCGTGGTGCACGACCGATCGACCGATGAGGTGGCGCGGGAACTCGGCATCAGCGAAAATGCCGTCTACCTGGCTCGCTGCCGGGTGCTGCGGCGGCTGCGCGAAGAGCTTGGCGGGCTGGTGGATTAGCTTTCGCGACAGGTTTGGTGCAATTCGTTCGTATAGTTGGTAATGAATCGGGAGGAGACTCGTCATGCCACTCGCGACCTGTCCGCAGTCCGCC
Source organism: Gemmataceae bacterium (assembly GCA_035939715.1). Lineage (GTDB taxonomy): Bacteria > Planctomycetota > Planctomycetia > Gemmatales > Gemmataceae > DASZFN01. The sequence continues at coordinate 378 of DASZFN010000329.1, forward strand.
GACTTGCAACGCCTTTTCCGGGGCGGTTTGCCCGCAAAGCAAGCCGCAGAGATCGAACAGCACGTCCAAACTTGTGCTCAGTGTCTGCGCCAGCTCAAGCAACTTCTTCCCGAGCGGGACACCCTGACCGACGCCCTCCAAGACAAACCTACTCTCGGTGACACGCCGCAGCCGGCCGTGGTGGCGGACCTGATGACGAAGCTCAAGTCGTTGCATAAAGCAACAACTCCCACCACCAATCCGGGAGCCGCCATGGTTGCCTTTCAATGCACGGGCTGCGGCAAGAAGCTGTCTGCGAAGGAAGCGATGGCCGGGAAGAAGGTCAAGTGTCCGGGCTGCGGACAGCTCATGACCGTGCCCGTGAAAGCGCCAGTCACGAGCGGTGACGACATGCCAACTCTGGCGCCGAAGACGGCCGACCTTGATGCCAAGACGCGGGCAGCAGCAGACGCGGCCAGCATGCAGACGAGATCCCCCGCGAGCCAGTCGGACGCGACCCAGGGGCTCGGCAACGATGAAGACAGTGCCCTGACCGATTTCCTGGCGCCGCCGCAGAGCCCGGACGAACTCGGCCGACTGGGCAAATATCGCATCCTCAGGATCCTCGGTCACGGCGGCATGGGCGTGGTTTACAAAGGCGAGGACCCACAGCTGAAGCGAACCGTGGCCATTAAGGCGATGCTGCCGGGCATGGCGGCCAGCGCCAGTGCGGGGAAACGATTCCTGCGCGAAGCACAGGCAATGGCTGCCGTCAAGCACGATCATATCGTGTCGATCTACGATGTCGGCGAGGATCGCGGCGTGCCGTTCCTGGCCATGGAGTTTCTGCACGGCGAGCCGCTGGATGAACGTCTCAAGCGCGAGACGAAGTTGCCGGTCACGGAAGTCATCCGCATTGGACGGGAGATTGCGGAAGCCTTGGATGCCGCACACTCGGTCGGCTTGATTCATCGAGATATCAAGCCGGCGAATATCTGGATGGAAACAAGAGGGGACATTGGCGAGCGGCGTCGCAGGAATCGGGACTAACGCAGCACGGGGCCATCATCGGCACGCCCAGCTACATGGCGCCGGAGCAGGCGCAGGGAAGTCCGGTGGATGAACGCTGCGATTTGTTCAGCCTCGGCGTGGTTTTATATCGACTGACGAGTGGAGAGTTGCCGTTCAAGGGCAATGACACTG
>DASZFN010000330.1:0-5383 GCA_035939715.1 Gemmataceae bacterium
CGCTATAACCGCACCCATCGAATACCTCCTTCGTGGCGTTTATCCCACACTACCTTCCAAACTTACCCCTAGCAGCTTCTGCGCTTCTACAGCAAACTCCATCGGCAAATTCAAGAACACCTGCTTGCAGAACCCGTTGACGATCATGTTCACGGCGTCTTCGGCCGACAGGCCGCGTTGCTTGCAGTAGAAAATCTGGTCTTCACCGATCTTGGACGTCGAAGCCTCGTGCTCCACGCGGCCGCTGGGATTGCGGACTTCGATGTACGGAAACGTGTGCGCCCCGCAGCGATCCCCAAGCAGCAGCGAATCGCATTGCGAGTAGTTGCGGGCATTGCTGGCGCCCTTCATGATCTTCACCAGGCCGCGGTAGGTGTTCTGGCCGTTGCCCGCGGAGATGCCCTTGGAGACGATCGTGCTCTTGGTGTCCTTGCCGATGTGGATCATCTTGGTGCCGGTGTCGGCTTGCTGCTTGTTGTTCGTTACGGCCACCGAATAGAACTCGCCGACCGAGCTGTCGCCCTGCAGAATACAGCTCGGGTATTTCCAGGTGATCGCCGAGCCGGTCTCGACCTGCGTCCAGGAAATCTTCGAGTTCCGGCCCATGCACTTGCCGCGCTTGGTGACGAAATTGTAAATGCCGCCTTTGCCTTCCTTGTCGCCCGGGTACCAGTTCTGCACCGTGGAATACTTGATTTGCGAACCTTCGCCCACGGCAACCAGCTCCACCACGGCGGCGTGCAACTGATTCTCATCACGGATGGGAGCGGTGCAGCCTTCGAGGTAGCTGACATAAGCTCCCTCCTCGGCGACGATCAGGGTGCGCTCGAACTGTCCCGTGTCCTTGGCGTTGATGCGGAAGTACGTGGACAACTCCATCGGGCAGCGCACCCCCTTCGGGATGTAGCAGAAGGAGCCGTCCGTGAACACCGCGGAGTTCAGTGCGGCGAAATAATTGTCGTTATACGGCACCACCGAGCCCAGATACTTTTGCACGAGATCAGGATGATTCCGCACGGCTTCCGAGAACGAGCAGAAAATAATCCCCAGCTCGGAGAGTTTTTCCTTGAACGTGGTGGCCACGGAGACGCTGTCGAAGACCGCATCCACCGCGACGCCGCTGAGCCGTTTTTGCTCTTCCAGAGAAATGCCCAATTTCTCGAACGTCGAACGCACGTCGGGATCCACCTCGTCCAGGCTGGCCAGGTTTTTCCTGGGCCTGGGAGCGGAGTAGTAGACAATATCCTGGTAGTCGATCGGCGCGATGCGCAGGTTGGGCCACCAGCGCGGCTCCTGCATCGTCAGCCAATGCCGGTATGCCTTGAGCCGCCATTCGAGCATGAAGTTCGGCTCGCCTTTCTTCGCCGAAATCGTGCGGATGACATCCTCGCCCAGGCCCTTCGGCACCGTGTCGGCATCGATATCGGTGATGAAGCCGTACTTGTATTCACGATTAGCCAGTTCTTCAATCGTGCTGGTTGCAGTCGTCATCGTCTCTATCAATCCTTTCAAGCCTTCGTACCGGTCTCGGTAACCGCAAACGTCAATTCCTGGACAACGGCGTCAAGGTGATTAGCGGCGTCGCCGGCTCGAGCACGGCGTCCGCCAAGCGCGAGCGCAGTAAATCGGGAATCCGATGCTCGCCTTGCAGGAAGTCGGCCAGCGTGATCTGGTCAAGCGTATGCCGCATCCACTGCTCCAGCGTCTGCCAGAGCGCCTTGATCGTGCAGCTACTGCCGTGCACACAAGCCCCTATGGTCTCCGTTCCCGCATGCCTTTCGCAATAACCGGGATCGTCGAACAACGGTTCGCCCAGGGCCATCATGACCGAGCCGAGCGTAATTTCGCCAGGCGGTCGAGCCAGCCTGTAGCCACCCGCCCTGCCGCGCACACTATCGATCAATCCCGCTTGCCGCAAAACCGCCAAAAGCTTTGCCACATAAGGCGCGGACAAGCCTTCCGAAGCGGCAATCTCCGGTATGGTTGACGAGTGCCCTTCTTCGGCCGCCGCCAGGCGAAGCAGACAGCGCAATCCGTATTCTTCCTGGGAGGTAATCTTCATTTGCCACCTCGCCCTTGCGGAACCAAACCTAGTCGTATTTTAGGAACATATACTTTTTAGTCAATGATTTGTAACAAGCCCAGAAAGGCAGATTTTTTTGCAAGGAATGACGGAAAGTCCCTTACTGCCCTCGCAATAGCATCATGCCAAGCTGCCAACCCTTGACCCGGCTTTGATAGCGACTTTGCCTGCCATAAATCCTTGTCGCAAAACAATTTGCTACTCCGAGACATACGGGGATCCATGATTTGGTTCGTGATTCGGTCCTGGGCTCCTGACTCTCTTGGCAGTTTGGCAGTCGACTCTTAATGACATCGTAAACTCATGCGCATAAAACACTTACAATTCAGGAGTTGACTGCCAAAGCATCCGAAAATCTTGGCAGTCTTGGCAGTACTAAATGCCGTCTTCCCTCTGCGGAACTTGCCGGCGGGATTCAACGTCCCATAAGCCGAAGCGGGTTCTCTTGCCGTTGCCGGTAATGAAAAGCTGTTGGTCCAAACGCTGCAAACGTAGGGGGCCATCGACAAAGGGATCATCCGGCACCTGAGCAAGGTAGCGGGGGACGAGAGACTCCAGGGAGTCAGGCCAGTGGCGGTGCACCAGTCGGTAGCGCTCGGCGGCGATGGCGGCAATGGCGTGACGCAATTGGACATGATCCAGGTCGGAGTCAACCTGATATTTGCCGTACATCGTTAACAGCTGTCTGACCAGCCAAGGTTGATCCTTCAGTTGCTCCAAGAGTCCTTTAAGCTGGGCGCGACGATTTCTTTCAGGCAGCTTGGCGATTTCGATCAGGCGGGTAGTAAATTCAAGATAGGTAGCCCGAGCATTCGTTATGGATCCCACCCGGACCATATTGAAGACTTCCTGCGGGCCCACGCCGCCGAGCCGCAACCATGTCGGTGATGTTGGCGGAAAAAGATCCGTGATCTTCATTTCACCCTTGCTGATGGCATCCAACATTCGATCCGTTGATGCGCGCTCGCCGCGAAATGCATTTAGGTACAGCGGCTGCGCCGCTTCTTGTTCGAGCACTTTTTGCAAATCAGCCAGGGCGGTCTCGCTGGCTTCTCCCTGTGCCAGAACGCGTCCCAGGGTCGTCACTGCTATCGCGTCCAACGCTGTACGCACCAGGCAGGTCATGAGGTCCGGACCATCGCCCAGCGTTCGAGCGGCGCCCAGAATCGCGCGGCAAGAAGCCAGGGCTTGGTCCAACTTGCCGTCCTGAGCCAAAAGCATGGCATCCATGCTGAGCAGCTTGCCGACATCCAACGCTTTAACGGGAGGCGGGAAACTGCTCGCAAAGCCCTTGGGCGTCCAGGTAAACGGCTGGCTGCCGTCTGTAGCATGAGCGAGCTGGCGTGCTGCCTCGAGCGCGGCGGCGGCTCCTTCAAGATTTGCCCGCAGACTGGCGGTCTGTTCCTCGGTCAACTGAATCTGGGGCACAGACTTTGTGGCTCTCGGCAATCTCCAGCCGACCAGCATTTGCTCGATGGCGATCCTTTGAAATGCCCCATTGTCCTTATCCGCGATGCGGGGTTGCTTTCGCAAGATATCGTCCAGCCGCCAGCCGGGTTCGAGGCGATCCGCCTCGGCAATCGCTTTCTCGAGGCGCTTCTCGGCAATCGCGGAAGCGTAGAAGTAGTAGGCCGTCCCGGCGCCTGTCGCCAGCATCAAGATCCCGAGAAGAATGCGGAGTCTTCGCCAACGTGAACGTGGTTTCTGCGTGACCGGATCAGGAGAAACTAGAAGCGCTCCGGCAGCCGAATGTGAGTCGGTCCGATCATCGGTAGGTAGCTGAATGGACGGTTCGGCCATCACTGGAGTATACATACGTCCGCGAGCCAAACCATGAGAATCAACGCCGTATCAGCCAGTTTTCTGGATAGGAAACTTTCGCTTGGCCATGCGGCAAGCATAAGGTGTCCGCAGACGAGGCACAATCCAACGGCGACGTCACGCGTTTTCAGCGGTCAGCGCCTGTTTGCTCGGTAGCTTTACCTTCCAGACCAGGCCGAGCAAAGCCATGCCGCGAATGACGTAATAGCTCAGGTCGAATTGCCACCATCTCAAGCCGTGGCGAGCGGAAGTGGGGAAGGCGTGATGGTTGTTGTGCCAACCTTCGCCCAGGGCCAGGATGCCGAACACGAAATTGTTGCGGCTATGATCGCCGCTCGGGTAAGGCCGGCGGCCCCAGATGTGGCATACGGAATTGACGCTCCAGGTAATGTGGTGGACGAGGAAGATGCGCGCCAGGCCACCCCAGATCAGACCGAACAACGCGCCCATCCAGCTTGCCGTCAGTACGCCGCCCACTACGGCCGGGATGATCAGGCCGAGGGCCACCCACAGGGGGAACAGGGCGCTGGCGGCGCGCAAGGTGCGGCTTTGACGCAGGTCCCGGTTATAGTGAGCCAGATCGGCTGGGTCGGGTCTGAATACCCAGCCCACGTGGGCATGCCAGGCGCCGCGGACCAGGTCGAAAAAGCCGCCGCCGTGGAGATGCGGGGAATGGGGGTCTCCCTCCTGATCGCTGTGCTGGTGGTGACGCCGGTGCATGGCCACCCACTGCATCAGCGGCCCCTGGACCGCCATCGAGCCGAGGACGGCGAGGATAAACTGGACCACGCGGCTGGTCTCGAAAGCCCGGTGCGTGAATAGGCGGTGGTAGCCGACCGTGATGCCCACGCCCGTGACGATATACATGCCCAGGAACAGGCCCAGTTCGACCCAGCTGAAGCCATGCCCCCACAGGAAGACAATACCCAACACCAGGCCGAGAAATGGCACGATGACGGCGATGGCGTTCGCCACTTGCATGCCCAGGGAAAGCGGTACCGTGTCGTGCTCGTGGGATGCTGTCTCAGCAGCAGCCTGCGAAACAGGCAGGGAAGTCAATTCTCTCACAAACGGGCTCCTTAAGGTCAACTTCAAGGCGACGACAAGGCTGCTCAGGGCGGGGCTTTCAGTAAATCGGAAGTGCGCTCTCCATCAATCACAGTAGGCGATCGTGTCACCAACGACACGCTAACGCCGTCCCCTCCGGGACTTCCGCGTCTTGCCGTGCTTGCGCTGGCTGGCGCGACTTCATTCATAATACCAGATTCCAGGACTTTTGTCTCAGCGGGATGCGGAGATGATAATCCAAGGACAACATTGCCTATCCGGACGCAATTTGGCAAGAGCAATAGCGGCCTGGCTGTGTCCGGGGCCACGCCGTTATCCGTCATTTGGTCATTCGCGAATGACCAAATGACGAATGACCAACGACGAAAGCTGCCAAGCCCTGGCGTAAAGGTTTTCAGGCTGGCGCCACAT
>DASZFN010000331.1:0-7603 GCA_035939715.1 Gemmataceae bacterium
CTGCCGCAACAAAACAGGCGGCCAGCGCACTACGCAGAAAACGCATGAAGACCTCCTGATGAGGGTTTTAAGAAAATCGGCTATTGAAGCGGTCCCCTGCCGCAGCGGCAAGGGATGCAAAAATCGACAATGCCCCCGGCGTGGTGCCGGGGGCTGAGTGTCATGACAGTTCAGGGCATGCTTCGTTTACTGACCGAGGTTCTCGAACTTGATGGGCGTATTGTCGGCCATCCCCGTGACATACATGTAGGTGTTGAAATCCGCATTCTTGGAGATGATGCGCACCGAGCCATCGGCAAAGGCACAATTCAAGATGCCGGGGTGCTTGCTGGCCGCTTGCCGCCAGTTCAAGTCATTGCCATCCGGAGCGATGCCCAGTTTGGTCGGCAGCCAGCCTGCGCCCATCCAGGAGATTTCAAAATCACGCGTGCCGTCGTTATGAACGCCGGACATCGTTTCAATGAAGGCGATGGTGTTGGAAGTCCCGTCCAGAATGTCGGCCTGCTTGGTCTTGGAACTCATGTAATAGATGCCGCAGTAAGGAATCCACGGGGCGTTCGCGGTGTCACTCGGGTCCACCTTGCCGTAGGCGCCGCCGCAGCCAAGGTAGTTGCTGCGGCCGAGCTCGTGGCCGTAATTGTGCACGTCGAGAACATAATCGACATAGACGTGGGACGCGGAGGGAATGTAGAAGCCGTAGCCGTCGATGATGCCATAGTTCAGAGTATTGCTGCCGCTGCCGGTATTGTCGGAAGGGCAGAGATACGTTTTGATCACGGCGTCGCAGGCCGGTTTCAGGTAACCGGTCCCATTCTGGGTGGTGACGGTCGGGTCGTTGAAATCATAGGGCGCATAATTGTAGGCCCAGGCGCCCAGGGTCGTATTGGGGTCGAACAAGCTCTTCGGGGCGGTGGCGGCCATGATTTGGTTGTAGACGTTGTCTTGCTCCACGAAAGGCAAGAGGTAAGCGAGCACTCCCGTGTAGGGACCGCCATAGGGCGGTGCCGACACCCAGGTAGGGTTGGTGTTCACGGAATTCGGACTGACATTCAGCCCGGGCGGAAACTTCCCAAAGGTCGTGTCGTAGTTGGCGGCCGCGATGGCAATCTGGTGCAGATTGTTCTGGCAACTCATGCGGTTGGCCGCTTCCCGCACTTTCTGGACTGCCGGCAGAAGCAGGCCGACCAGGACGGCGATGATCGCAATCACCACCAGCAACTCAATGAGCGTAAAAGCTCTCTTCCGCGCGCACCGACGAAGCATGGGTCTACCCTCCCCGTATGAGACCCGGCAAGCGGATGTCGTCTTAATAAGACATATTAAGGATTCCCGACTCCTCTTGCCTGTGGAACGGTTTAAATAACTGCCCCCCACATCGGGGGCAGAATACTGCACAAATCTCAAAACCAAAAATCAAAGGAGAAGCTTAACAGCGAGTAAAGACCAAAACAGCTCTGCCAAAGAATCTATGATTATCAGGATGTTCCGGCAAAGCAATCAAAAAATCTCTCAAAATTCAAAGATTCTTCTTTGCTTTCCACGACTCCGCTGTGTACAGAAATACACATAGCATCAAATGCGTTATTCCTGTTGAGCAAGTGATGTGCCGGTTACTGAGTTGGCAGAAGGAATCGCAGAATTCTCCTGGAAAAACGAGGCGAATGAGGCGGGTGGGGGAGGCTTATTAACGGAGTGCGCAAGGGATTTCATGCGCGCCAGTGCAGCATCCATCGCCCGTTGAGCGGGCGGTCGCTCGGGAATATGCCGAAGCGGTGGACTGAATTTACGCGCTGCAGTAGAATCCCAACACTCTGCAGAATCAGCTGTCGCCACGGAATCTACTTCGGAAGTGTTTGCACATCTGGTGATGGCCCTGGTCTTCAAAACCAGTGGGGGGCTTGAAGAAAGTCCTCAGTGGGTTCGATTCCCATACACTTCCGTGTTTGTGTTGCTGCTTCCCGTGAAATTTGCCGGATTTTGGCGGAAGCGGGCGGCAGGAGCCGTTATTCTAGAGTAGGCGAGCAAGTCGAATACTCAAAACTCCTGTCTAGGGCACTAACCCGTTGCTCGTCATTCATCGGCCGGCGCGGATCGGAACCGCCGTGTTGGCAAGCCCTTCGTGGAAGGCGCCACAAGGGGACGCCCGATCTTTTGACCTGTGCCATCACGGAAGTTTCCTCCAAGGATCGCCGCCGGCGCCGGGAGGCAACTCATGAAGCCGATTTCGCTTATATCAGGGTATGGCCCGCGTGTCCCGGCGGATCAACCCGGAGGTCACTGCTGCCTCACCTTCTCCCCCATTTCGATTCCTGTCATCGTCCTGGCGTCACATCACGGGCCTGCGGCAGGCGCCTGGGGGTAAAGCATGGCCGGGCGGGGAAGTCCTGTCATCCTGATTGTTGAAGACGATCCGGGCGTCACGCTGCTGGAACGCCGGCAACTCGAGCGCGCCGGCTACACGCCGCTGACGGCGGCGAACGCAGCCGAGGCGCTCGTGCAGCTGCGCGACACCCCCGTCGACCTGGTGCTGCTGGACTATCGGCTGCCCGGCGAAGCCGACGGTCTGGACCTGTTTGTGCAAATCAAGGCGGCAGGGTTCGACGTGCCGGTCATCCTGGTGACGGCGTTCAGCAACGAGGCCATCGTCATTCGCGCGCTGCGCACGGGCGTCCGCGACTTTGTGTCCAAGTCGGTGGAATATCTCGATTATCTGCCGGAAGCCGTGGAGCGCGTGCTGCGGCAAGTGCAGATCGAGCATCAACTGGCGGAGTCGCAGACGCGGCTGGCCAGCATTATCGATTCCGCCATCGACGCCATCATTACCACGGATGCCGAGCAGCGCATCACGCTGTTCAACCCGTCGGCGGAGAAGATGTTCCGCTGCCGGGCCGCGGCGGCGCTGGGCCAGCCGATCATGAATTTCATGCAGGCGTCCGCGAGCGAGGCGGGGCCTTTCCCGCGTCCCATGGCCGAAGGCGGCCGTAGCTGGCAGCGTGCCGACTTCAAGGGCAAGCGCGGGGACGGCGAGCAATTTCCGGTCGAGGCGTCTATCTCTTATGCCGAAGTCGGCAGCCAGCAGATTTGCACGATCATTGCCCGCGACGTCACGGAGCGCAAACGCATGGAGAAGGCCTTGCGCGACAGCGAGCGCCGCTTCAAGACCTTCATGGACAACAGTCCGAGCATCGCCTTTGTCAAGGACGATCAAGGCCGTTACATCTACGTCAGCAACCAGCTGGAGCGGTTTCTCGGGCGCAGAGCGGCGGACCAGGTGGGCCGCACCGACCTGCAGGTCTGGCCGCCGGAGACTGCGCGGCAGTTGCAGGACAACGACCAGGTGGTCCGCTCCTCCGGGCGCGCGAGCGAAGTGGAAGAAGTGCTGCCGCGGGCGGACGGCGCGCCCAGCCACTGGCTGGTGCTGCGCTTTCCCTTTCAGGACGCCTCGGGGGCCAAGCTTCTTGGCGGCGTGGCGCTGGAGATTACCGAGCGCAAGCGGCTGGAGGAACAATTCCTGCAGTCGCAGAAGATGGAAGCGGTCGGCCGCCTGGCCGGCGGCGTGGCCCACGATTTCAATAACCTCTTGACGGTCATTACCGGCTTCTGCGAGCTACTCTTGCGCACGCACGACCTGGACGATCCCTCGCGGGCGCTTGTGGAGGAGATCCTGCGCTCCGGCGAGCGCGCCGCGACGCTGACACGGCAGTTGCTGGCCTTCAGCCGCAAGCAGATGCTGTTGCCGCAGGTCATCTCTTTTAACGCCGTCGTCGCCGACATGGAGAAAATGCTCCGCCGCGTGATCGGCGAGGACATTGACCTGGTGAGTGTGCCGGGCCCGGACCTGGGATACGTACTGGCGGATAAAGGGCAGCTTGCCCAGGTCATTCTCAATCTCGTCGTCAACGCCCGGGACGCCATGCCGCGCGGCGGTAAGCTGACGCTTGAGACCGCCAATGTGTATTTCGACGAGGCTTATGCAGCCACCCATCCGGAAGTGCGGCCGGGCGCCCACGTCATGCTGGCGGTGAGCGACACGGGCTGCGGCATGACCGAGGAAGTCAGGGCGCACGTCTTCGAACCCTTCTTCACCACCAAGGAGCCGGGGAAAGGGACCGGGCTGGGGCTGGCCACGGTGTTCGGCATCGTCAAGCAGAGCGGCGGCCACATCACCGTGTACACGGAAGTGGGCGTGGGCACGACGTTCAAGCTCTATCTGCCGTTGGTGGGCGAGCGCAGCCGGAAAATGCAGCCGGAGATCGCCGTCAGCGAACTGCCGCATGGGACCGAGACCATTTTGCTGGTCGAGGACGCCGACCCGGTGCGTGCCCTGGCCCGCGAGGTGCTGCAGAGGAGCGGCTACACCATTCTGGAGGCCCGGCACGGATTGGAAGCGCTGGTGGTGGCAGAACAGTTCAAGGGCAAGATCGATCTCCTCGTCACCGACGTCGTCATGCCGCAAATGGGCGGTCCCGAGCTGGCCAAGCTATTGCGCGACGCCCGTCCAGGAACCAAAGTGCTGTATCTGTCCGGCTACACTGACGACGCCGTCTTCCGCCACGGCTTGCTCGAGGGCGAGACCGCTTTCGTGCAGAAGCCGTTTGCGATGGCCGTTCTGGCCCGCAAGGTGCGCGAAGTGCTTGATCGAGAGCTGTCCTCGCTTCCTCACCAGTGATGAAAAGATTATTAGGGCCTGCGCATTTCTCTTGCCTTTGCCTTTCGCGCGTCTGACAATGACAGCCCGCTGTGGCAGCAGCCTGCTGCAATCCCTTACAGGATTAACGACGATAAGGACTCCGCAATATGTGGTTCTCTGGCTACTATGTTCCGAAAAGCCGCCGGATCCTGCGCTACCAGCTGCAGATCGAACCTTTGGAGGCTCGCTTAACTCCGGCGACGCCTACGATTTCCTCTCTCAGCCCGAGCACGGCAATGGAAGGCCATGCAGACCTGGCAGTAATGGTCAAGGGGACGAATTTCAGCTCGGGGGCAATGGTCGAGTTCGGCAGCACCACGGTGACGCCGGCCAGCAGCAGTACCGCCACGGAGCTGGACATAACCGTTCCAGCCGACGCGCTTGCGGAGGACGGCAGTGTCAAGGTGGTCGTTGTCAATTCGGACATGACAGCCGCCGCCGCCGCAACCTTCACCATCACCGAAACAGCTTTCACGAACACAACCAGCAAGCAACTGAGCGGCTTCGAGTCCACGGCGCTCAGCAATGTCGCCCTGGCCACCTTTCAGCACGACAACGGCAGCGAGGCGGCCAGCAGGTTTCAGGCCAGCATCAATTGGGGCGACGGCAGCCAGGCCAGCTCAGGAACTGTGAGCCTTGCTAGCAATGTCTTTACCATTTCCGGCAGCCATACCTATGCCGAGGAAGGGACCTTTTCCGTCAAGATTACCGTAACCCACGACACGGGTTCCGCCTCGCTAACCGCGACCGCGACGATCCTGGAGGCGTTGTTGCCGGGCGGCACGCGCGGCACCGCGGACCAGCGCTTTATCTCCGAGGTCTATCACGACCTGCTGAACCGCCCCGTGGATGCCAACGGCCTTGCTTTCTGGACCACCGCCTTGAACCAGGGCGCTAGCCTTGCGCAGGTGGTGCAGGGCATTGAAAACAGCACGGAATACCAGGTGATCGAAGTGCAGGCGCTCTATCAGAAGTATCTGCATCGGGCGGCCGATCCGGGCGGTCTCAGTGGGGGGGTTAATTCGCTAAAGGCCGGGGGCACCCTGGAGCAACTGGCGGCGGCCATCGCTGCCTCGCCGGAATACTTCCAGACGCGCAGCAATAGCAACAACGACGGCTTTTTGAATGCGCTATATGCCGATGCCCTTGGCCGCGCGGTCGATTCGGGAGGTCGCGCGACCTGGGATCAAGACCTGGCCAGCGGCGCGACACGCGCTCAAGTTGCCGCCGCCATTCTTGCCACCACGGAGTACCATCAAGTCCTCGTGCAGAGCTATTACGCGCACTTCCTTGATCGTAGGGCGGATTCGAACGGACTATCCACTTTTGCCCAGGACCTTGACAATGGCTTGCGCGATGAGCAAGTCCTCGCCGCCATCGTCGGCTCGAATGAGTATTTCAACAAAACCGCTACTTGAAATCCCCGGTCGATTGCCGGGCGTCGCGGCTAAACTGCCAGACCTATAGAATGACATGGGAGAGGCATGTGCTTTGCCAAAGTGCATGGACTGAGAGAGATTCCACGGAGAAGTGCAGATGGCAGCGGAACTGGTCGCAGGCGTGAATGGAGACTCCGACCCGGCCGAAACCAGGGAATGGCTCGAGTCGCTCGATGCGGTGCTGCAAGGCGAAGGGCCCGAGCGTGCCCGTTTCCTGCTCACGCAGTTGAAATTCAAGGCGAACAGCCAGGGCGTCGCCATCCCCTTCACGGCAAACACGCCGTACATCAACACGATCCCGCCCGACGCGCAGCCGCCGTTTCCGGGCAGCCGGGAGATCGAGCGGCGGATCAAGAGTCTGGCGCGCTGGAACGCCATGGCCATGGTGGTGCGCGCCAACAAGCACGCGGCTGGCATCGGCGGCCATATCTCCACCTACGCGTCCGCGGCAACGTTACTGGAGATCGGCTTCAATCACTTCTTCCGCGGCCCGGATGCGCCTGGCGGAGGCGACCTGGTTTACTTTCAGGGTCACGCCTCGCCGGGCATCTACGCGCGGGCGTTCCTGGAGGGACGGCTGACGGCGGCGCAACTGGAGAACTTTCGCCGTGAGCTGGCGCCCGGCGGCGGGCTTTCCTCTTATCCGCATCCGTGGCTCATGCCGACCTTCTGGCAGTTCCCGACCGTGTCGATGGGCCTGGGCGCCATCATGGCGATTTACCAGGCGCGCTTCAACCGCTACCTCGAGCACCGCGGTTTGCAGGATACGTCGAAGCAGCACGTCTGGTGCTTTCTTGGCGACGGCGAGACGGACGAGCCGGAATCGTTGGGGGCGCTCACGCTGGCCTCGCGCGAAGCGCTCGACAACCTCATCTTCGTGATCAACTGCAATCTGCAACGCCTCGACGGCCCCGTGCGCGGCAACGGCAAGATCATTCAGGAGCTGGAGGCAGCGTTCCGCGGCGCCGGCTGGAACGTCATCAAGGTCATCTGGGGCGGCGCCTGGGACGATCTGCTGGCGCGTGACAAGAGCGGCCTGCTGGTCAAGCGCATGAATGAGGTCTGCGACGGCGAGTTCATGAAGTACGCCGTCGAACCAGGCTCGTACATTCGCGAACACTTCTTCGGTAAGTATGCGGAGCTGAAGAAACTCGTCGAGCACCTTTCCGACGAACAGTTGCGCCGCCTGCCCCGCGGCGGCCATGACCCCGATAAGGTCTATGCCGCGTATGCGGCCGCCGTAGCTCACAAAGGTTCGCCGACGGCGATCCTGGCGCACACGGTGAAAGGCTACGGGCTCGGCGAGGCCGGCGAAGGCCGCAACATCACCCACCAGCAGAAGAAGCTCAACGAGGAAGAGTTGGGGGAATTCCGCACGCGGTTCGGCATCCCGATTTCGGACAAACATGTGGCGGAAGCGCCGTTCTACAAACCACCCGACGATAGCCGGGAATTGAATTATCTCCAGCAGCAG
>DASZFN010000332.1:0-12225 GCA_035939715.1 Gemmataceae bacterium
CGGGCTTGTCGTCGGCTTTGAGGTCGGTGGCGACGTTCGGCTTATCCTTGGCGTATGTGATGCGAACCGCATCGGCAGCGGCTTTGGCGGTCTCGAAGGTGTCCGCCACAGCGAGCGCGACGTATTGGCCGTAGTAGCGAACGACATCGTCTTCGAACGGCGGCCGCCGCTCGTCGCAGAGGCCTTCGAATCCCGGTCCCTTTACCGAGCGGAAGATCTTGCCGATGTTCTCGCGATGAAAGATCGCGCGCACGCCGGGCATTTTCTCGGCCGCCGACGTGTCGAGCTTGACCACGCGGCCGTTGGCGATCGTCGCCTCGACCGGCACGGCATACAGCAGCCCGGGAAAGTGGAAGTCGGAGGCATACTGGGCCTTGCCGCTTACCTTTAGCGGGCCATCCACGCGCGGCGTGCTGCGACCTATCGGAGAAACGGTCGGGGTTTCTTGTGTTGTCGGCATGTTCGCTCCTTCAGTGGAACGCGGTACTTACTGAAGTCATGGAAGCTGCGCCGGTATCGCGCAGATGTCGATCCTGCAAAAGAATCAGCCTGTCGCCGCCATTTGCAGTGCGTGCGCGAGGCAGCGTTTGGCCAGCTCGATCTTAAACCCGTTCTCGCTCTGCGGTTTGGCGTCGTGCATGGCCGACTCCGCCGCTTTGCGGAAGTTCGTCGGCGTAGCAGCCTGGCCAACAAGCGCGGCCTCGGCTTCGGGAGATCGCCAGGGCTTGGTGCCCACACCGCCCAGCGCGATACGCGCCCTGGTCACATTGCCGTCCGCGATCGTGAGAACAACGGCAGCCGATGCCAGGGCGAATTCGTAGGATGCCCTGTCGCGCAGTTTCAGATACACTTGCTTGCTGCCGGCGACGGGAGGCGGAAGCGTCACGTGCGTGATGAGGTCGCCCGGTTCGAGCACGGTTTCGCGGTTGGGCGTGTTGCCGGGCAGCAGGTGAAAGTCGGCGAAAGGGATCGCGCGTGAACCCTTCGCGCCCTGCACGTGGATCGTCGCCTCCAAGACGGCCATGGCCACGCACATGTCCGATGGGTTGGTGGCGATGCAATGTTCGCTGGCGCCAAGGACGGCGAGCGTGCGGTTGCTGCCGGTGATGGCCGGGCAGCCGCTGCCGGGCTCGCGCTTGTTGCAGGGCATGGCGGTGTCGCGGAAGTACATGCAGCGCGTGCGCTGCAGCAGGTTGCCGGCCGTCGTCGCCATGTTGCGAAGCTGTGCTGTTGCGCCGGAGAGAAGGGCCTGCGACAGCACGGCATAATCACGCTCGACGCTCGCATGGTGGGCGAGATCGGAATTTCGCACAGTGGCGCCGATCTTCAGCCCGCCGTCCGGCGTTGCTTCGATCTTGTCGAGCGGCAAACGGTTGATGTCGAGGAGCCGCGCGGGCGTTTCGACGTTCAACTTCATCAGATCGAGCAGCGTCGTCCCGCCGGCGACGAAGCGCACGTCTGCGCCCTGCTGCGCAGTCTTCGCCTGCGCGGCCGTCGCCACCGCCGTCGCAGGATCTGCAGGCCGAAGGAATTCGAAGGTATGCATGGCATCGCTCCTGCTCGCGGTTATGCGTTTTTGCGAACTTGTTGGATCGCCGCCACGATATTGGCATAGGCGCCGCAGCGGCAGATGTTGCCGCTCATCAGTTCTTTCACGGCCGCGTCACCGGGACCGCACGGTTCCTTGAGCAAGGCAACGGCCGACATGATTTGCCCGGACGTGCAATAGCCGCACTGGTAGCCGTCCCTGGCGATGAAGGCGGCTTGCATGGGATGCAAGGCGTCGGGTGTGCCCAGACCCTCAATGGTCGTGATTTCTTCGCCGTCGTGCATCAAGGCCAGGCTCAGGCAAGAATTCACGCGCCGGCCATTCACATGCACCGTACAGGCGCCGCATTGCCCGTGATCACAGCCCTTCTTCGTTCCGGTGAGAGCAACGGTCTCCCGGACGCAATCGAGCAGCGTTGTCCGAGGGTCGATGTGGAGTTGGCGGTCCTTGCCGTTAATGCGCAACGTGATCGGCACCGCGCCCTCGATGTTTGGCTCGTCCGCCATTGCCTCGGCCGAGCCGCTCGAGTCGGCAGTTGTGTCCGCCTGCGCCGATCCGTACCCTGCAATGACTGCGGCGGCCGCAGTACTTCCCGCGGTGCGAAGAAATACCCTGCGGTTCGGATTGGACGGGCTCGCTGGAGAATCGTCTCGCATGGGGCCTCCGTTCTGGTGGTGACACGTGAGTTAGCCCTCGTCGCGTGGCAATCTTTGAGTCACTTGCCTCAAAGTTGGCCACGTGCCGCGCAAGGCTTTGGCTCCTACGCATGCTCTGCGAGGTGAATTGCGCTTGGTACGTCCGACTAACTCCAGCCACATTGCTGAGCGTAGCGATGGAACACTCGGCATCCTGAATTCCTCAGCATTTTGTGTGCCAGCCGGCACGTCGAGCCGATGCGCTTGCCGCCAGGTCGCGACTTTGCCTTCGGCCTGCTGCGGTGGAATTGATGAAGTCCACACAGCCTGCCACAAAATGCTGGACGAGGTTGTAGAAGATTATCGGCAGCAGCACGCGCGGGTGGTTTGCCAGGGCCAGCGACGCCAGCACCAGGCCCGTGCCGTTATTGTTCATCCCCAGCCCGAATGTGAGCGAAACCTGCTGTGGCGGGTCAACCTTCAACCATCGCCCGAGCAGCCAGCCTGCGGCGAACGCGAGCACGCAGAGTCCCAGGACGATGATAAGGACCACAGCCAGGAAATCCCAATCAGGATCAGCTATCATCTGCGGGAGCGACACTGCGGCATTCGCGTAGTTAAGCAGCAGCAGATTGATGGAGTTAAGCAGCCTTAAGAACGGTCCAGCGGAAGTGATGCCGGCGTCCCCAACCGTGCGACGGGCAACGATACCGAGCGCCAGCAGATTAGCAGCAAGGCCGGCGCTCAGGACGAGCGGCTGCCGGAGGAGGGTTGTCAATTCCCCGGTCTGTACGCCCAAGCCAGCGTTCAAGAGCAGGAACGCCAGCATCACCACCGGCAACGTAAGCTTCGTCTTCTCGCGGAAGACGGCGAATTCTCCGAAGGAGATGTTCCTGACCGCCAACCCCAAGTTCGGCCATAGTGCGGCCAGGGCATAGGAGCCGAAGAGGAGCCAGATGAAGTAGTCGTGGACGAAGTGGGAAAGGAAGACAAGCCGCCTCATTCCAGCCCTCCCTGGTTTCCGCTAGCCATGACGGTGGCTCATGAAACAGCTCATGTTGACCTCGCTCATCGGCACAGACCGCACGGCGGCGGTGCCCGAAGAGCTCGGGGCAGACTCGTTTGTGACCCATGAGGTTACCGCCCTTCCGTGAACTCATGATGAGGCGAGAATAAACTTTGGGAATTGTCTGCAGAAGGATCGTTTCGCCTGACCGGCACGACGCTCAAGGAACTATGGGAGACGAAGTTCGTCGTTCGTCCGGAGAAGTAATGGATCCGTCCTGGCCATGAGAGCACTGCGTGGACGGGCAGCAGGAAAGGTTCATGACATTAAAAAATGAAACCACAGCGCCCAAAGCTGTCGCCCATCAGCTCTGAGCAGACCTGTGGTTTCATTGATGATTATCGAACGTCTGGCTGCGCTTCTCTATCCGTAAAATTACGGATTTCTCCGGGAGGACTTCTCTGGGGAGTATTCGCCCATCCTCCCCGCTTCTATCCTTCGCGATGCTCCGCTTGCTGTTGCGCGAACAGTTCATCGCGACGCACCGAGTAGCTGATTAGTTCCTTGAGGTTGCGCAGGCCCAATTTACGCATCATGTTGGTCCGGTGGCTTTCCACCGTGCGCCGGCTGATGAACAGGTGCTTGGATATTTCGGCGCCCGTCCGGCCCGCCACGGTCAGCTGCAACACCTCACGTTCCCGGGCGGTCAGGGTCTCATAAGGATCCAGAGGCGCAGAACGCGCCCTCTCGCTATAAGCCTTGAGGACCTGCTCCGAGAGGGGCGGGCTGAGGAAGCGGCTTCCCGACGTAACCGCACGAATGGCCTGGACCAGCTCATCCGCGCTCGATTCCTTCAGGACATACGCGTACGCGCCCGCCTGAAGCGCCTCTTGAACATAGGCCTCGTTGGCATGCATGGAGAGAACGACGATCCGCGTTCGCGGGTGTTTCCGAGTCACCTGGCGGATTACCTTGAAGCCATCCAGGCCCGGCATCATAAGATCGAGAACGAGCACATCCGGCAGCAACTGCTCCATGAGACGCAGCGTCTCGAGGCCGTTCGCCGCTTCGCCGACGACCAGGAATTCCGGCTCCGCTTTCAAGAGCGCGCGTAAGCCCTGACGAACGATCCGGTGATCATCGGCCAGCAAAATAGTCCGTGTCATGGCGTTCCCCGTGCTGGGCCTCTCGGACCGGCAACTCGACCGTGAGGCGCGTGCCTTTGCCTGGAGCGGCTTCCAGCACCAGGCGACCGCGCAACAGCTCGATGCGTTCGTGCATGCCCGAGAGTCCGCCGCAGTTCACCCTGGCTTGCAGGAGCCCTACCTCAAAGCCGCAGCCTTGATCTTCGATCTGGATGCTCAGCACGTCCATACCGAGCCGGACGCGAAGGGCAGCTTTGGAAACCCCGGCATGCCGGGCCACGTTCGTGAGTCCCTCCTGGACGATGCGGTAGGCGGCGGTTTCGACCTCCTGGCGAAAACGCCGCTCCAGGCCGCGGTGCTCGAAGTGGACGCTGATTCTCGTTTGGGCACTGTAGCGATCGATCAGCCATAACAGCGCCGGCAGTAGCCCCAGATCGTCAAGCATGGTGGGGCGCCAGCGCAAGGACAGATCGCGGACCTGCCCCGTCAGCTCCTTCACGAGAGTCTGAGCCTCGCTCAAACGCGCGTTCAGGTCCTCCCCTCGGGCCAGGGCACTGCTTTTCAAAACGAGGCTCAGGCCGGTCAGCGCCTGGCCAATCTCATCATGTAGCTCCCGGGCGAAGGAGCGCCGCTCCGATTCCTGCACGTCCAGCAAGCGCCGCGAAAGGGCTTGCAAGCGTTCTTCACTCTCGCGCAGGGCTTTCTCGGCGACCTTGCGGTCGGAAATGTCTACCGCCACGCCCCCCAGAAAACGCCGGCCGAGAGCGTCCTGGATCGGAAACTTGAACGCCAACCAATCGCGGAAAACGCCGTCGAGCGCCGGAACCTTTTCCTCGATGCGCATGGCTTGCCCGGTGGCCAGGACTTCTGCATCATGGGCCGCAAGTTCTGCCGCGGTCTGGGGAGGAAAAACCTCAAACATCGTTTTCCCCAGCCAGCCGGCAGCCGGCTTCTGGAAGAGCAGTTGATGCGTGCGATTGAAATAGACATAGCGGCCCTCCGTGTCGCGCATGAAGGCTACCGCCGGGCTATTGTCCATGAAGTTGCGAAACCGCTCCTCACTCTCGCGCAGGCCGATCTCGGCTCGTTTTCTCTCCGTGATATCCTGGACGGCGCCCAGGAGCCTTATGACTCGTCCTTGCCCTGGATCTGCCACGGGAACCGTAGAAAAGCGAATCCAGCGAATCTCTCCCTGCTTGGTTAGAATGCGCACTTCGTCCAAGTCGCGCTGCCCGGATAGGATGCGTTGCTCCCTCCGGGTCTCGTCTTGGTCATCCGGATGAACCAGATTCTTCCAGCCTCCCCGTGCCTCGACTTCGGCGACCGTGTATCCCGTAACGCGCTTGAAGCCTTCCGTCGCCGACTCGATCCGGATCGTGCCATCCGGATCCACCTGGCAGGTGTAAGAGTAGTCGGCGGTAAGCTCGGCCACGAGGCGGTGCTGCTCTTCGCTCTCACGCAGAAGACGTTCGCTGGTTTGCAAGGCTTCTTCCGCTAGCTTGCGTTCCGTGATGTCCCGGCCGTGGATCGCCAGCCCGGTGCTTACTGGGTAAACAGAAATGTCGTACCAGCGGCCCGTCAGGATGCCGGCAGTCTCAAAATGGACCGGGATCTGCTCGGCGATGGCCTGCCGGTAGCGGACCTCCACTTCCGTACCCAGGAGTGCGGGAAAGCTTTCCCAAATACTCCGGCCCAGCAGCTTCTCAAGCGGCTGACGCGCCGCCCTGACTGCCGCCAAGTTGAGGTAAACGAACCGCCAATCGGCATCCAGCGCGATGAAGATGTCTCGGACCGCCTCCAGGATATGGGCAACCTCCGGCGGCACCTGCCGGGAGAAAAGGCCTGTCGCGCGAAGCGAAGAGTCGTCTGTTAGGTCCTGTCCCATGATGCCTCTAAGATGACCATGCAGGAAGATGCAGCATTGTAATTGTACATGAAAGCATTTGGGCCTTGGTTCCCGCAGTATTTCAAGGAAGGCTTGCCTGCAGGTTTCAATCGCAGGAAGCGGGGAAGTGACCAAGCGGGGCCGGGAGGATTGCTGAGAAGCAAAGCGTGCGCACCTGGAGGTCATTTTGCTGCTTCAACCTGCAGACACTGCGCCAGGCGGCGGTCAATGAGTTCGTGATCGAAGGGGGAGGTTGTTTTCTGTTTGGCCGTCTGGAAGTGTTGCCGGGCGCGCTCAAAATCGCCGGCGCGGCGGCAGAACTCGCCGAGCGTGGCCTCGAACAGATGGTAGCGCCGCAGGGCGGGGTCCTGGCCGGCCTCATCCAGCGCGCGAATGCCTGCCTGGGGACCGTCGATCTGGGCCACAACAATGGCGCGGTTGAGGAGGTACACTGGCGAGCGGTGAATCGTGAGCAGGGCGTCGTAAAGACGCAGGATCGCCGCCCAATCCGTTTCGGCGTAACTTGGCGCCGTGCAATGGTGGCAGGCAATGGCCGCTTCCAGGTGAAACGCGGAAATGGCAGTGCCCTCGGCCGACTGGTCGAGAAACTCCCGGGCGCGGCGGATGAGACGGTGATCCCATTTGCTGCGGTCCTGGTCCTCCATGAATAGGATGGAACCGCGCCGATCGAGCCGTGCGTCCAGGCGTGCGGCATGGAATAGCATGAGCGCCATGAGCGCAAACGTGGCCGGCGTGCGGAAGCGGCGTTGGCCACAGAACAGGTGACAGAGGCGGGCCGCCTCTTCGCAGAGGTCGGCGCGAATGGCTGTCTCGCCTTCGGATGAGCTGTAGCCTTCGTTGAAGAGCAGATAAAGCACTTGATGCACGCTGTCGAGCCTGTGGTGGAGTTCCTCGGCTGCCGGCGCGTCAAGGGCGACGTGATGGTCGATCAGATCGCGGGTGGCGCGCTGCAGGCGTTTTTTGACCGTTTCTTCGCTCACCAGGAGGGCGCGGGCGATTTCCGAATTGCCAAAGCCGCACAAGGCCTTCAAGGTGAGGGCCAACTGGTTAGCGCGGGCCAGCCGTGGATGGCAGCAGGCAAACATCATCCGCAGTTGGCTGTCCTCAATCTCCGCGTCCAGAAACAGGTCATCGACCGCCTCTGCGTGCGCGGGGCGCGCGGCGGCCCACGCCGCCATGGCGCGTTGACCGATCTGGTCACGCCGCAAGGCATCGACGATCTTGTTCCTGGCGCTGCGGTGCACCCACCCGGATGGATTGTCGGGAACGCCGCGCACGCGCCACGCCTGCAAGGCATCCATAAGAGTGGCCTGCACCATGTCCTCAACGAGGTTGAAGTGCCGCCAACCAAAGATCCGCGTCAGCACCGACACCAGCCGCCCCGCTTCATGGCGGAAGAAATGCTCCACGAGCGGCGCGACAGGTTCCGGTCGGCTTGCGGACATGGCTCATTCTTACTTCTTGGCTGCGAATCCTGCAAGGCAGCGGACCTCCACCGAACCGCCGGTCAGCAAGGCTGGACAACCTTTGGCGAGTTCGGCGGCGGCATCAATGGTCTCGGCCTGGACAATCGAAAAGCCGCCGACGATTTCCTTGGACTCCACAAAAGGACCGTCCATGACAACTTTCTTCGCGTTGACGACACGTCCTTCCTGCGTGAGCGCGTCGCCAACGTCCAGTATCCAGCCCTCCTCCAGGCCTTTGCCGATCCACTTCTGCCACTTCTGCATGTGCTGTTGCATCTCTTCGGGCGTCATGTTGTTGGCAAGGTTACTGCCGCGGCGGTAAACAAAGAGGAATTTGGCCATGGGGTATGCTCCCTTCGCATTGGTTACCTTACAGCGGGCCGCGCGTGCGGCCGGCCTTCACAGGAATGACGAACGAAACCGCCGGCTGGGGACAGGAATCAGAAAGTTTTTTGGGGCTACTTTGGTCCAATACCATTGCCCCTGCCTCATCATGGTGATAGGCTCGTTCCTGCAAAGATGAGACTGCGACACCAGACGAGCTCCAAAGGGCCGGGGGCAGCACGCATGCAATTCACCGTGGAAGACCTTCTGGGGCAAATCGAGCAGTACCACCTGATGTCGCCAAAAGATGTTCCAGCCGTGAAGGCCCGCTGGTTTCGGCCGGAGCGCAAGGACGCGCAAGACGCTGCCCGGTTCTGCGATTGGCTGCGCGTCAATAACTACCTGACTGAGTTTGTGCTCAGCGCTCTCACGCGCGGCAAAGCGGACCAGCTTGCTCTAAACCAGTATCGCCTCACCGACTGGTTGCGGACAGGTCCGGAAGCGGGGGATTTCCTGGCCACCGACCCTCTGGAGCGGCTCTTGCGCGTGCAGATTGTAGCCCCCGAGGCAACCCAGGGACCGGCCTGGTTCGAGCAATTCCGGCAGGCGGCGCAGCGGCTGATGAAGGTGCTGCATCCCGGCGTGGCGCGCGCCCTCGATTTCGGTCAGGCGCGGGGCATCGATTATCTCGTCAGCGAGCACGTCGAGGGGGAATCGCTGGAGGATGTGCTCAATAAACACGGCAAACTGAACTACGATCTGGCGGCCCGCATCTTTGCACTCGTCTTCGACGCCCTTGCCGCCCTCCACGAGCAGGGCGTGCGGGCCGGAGAATTAAGCGCCGCCTGCATCGTCTTCGCCGGCACGGGCAAGTCCGCCGGCGGCAACCGCACCATACGCCTCGTCAACGTCGCTTTTCCGCGGAGACTTTTCGACGCGACGGCCCTGGGGATCATCGCCAGGGACCAGCTACCGGAACCGCCACGCCACACCGGGCCGAGCAGCGACGTCTACCAGCTCCAGGCTGCCCCGCGGCCGGAAGAGGAGATCCTGCGCCTGGGGAGCATCTGCTATCGCTGCGTCACCGGCCGGGAGGCTTACCCCACGAGCGACTCACCGCGACCCGGCCTGAATCCCCCACCAGTCCAGAAGCATGCCCCGGAAGTGCCCGGCATGCTGGCCGACCTCATCGACAGCATGGTCGACACCGTGGTGGCGAACCGCCCCCGCAGCGCCGCGGCCGTCGCCAAGGCCTTGCGCGTTTTTCTCAAGACCGAGGAGGAAGAGAAGCAAAGCCGCCCGGCCGACAAGATCGCCGTCGCCGTGCACAGCCCGCCGCCGCTTTCGGCGGACCGGGAGGAACAGGAGCAGAACGAGCGCTTGTCCGTTGACCCCGTCCCGCCGGCGTCGGGGAACCTCGGTGCGGATTCTCAAGGTCTTCTGACGGCCGTGCCCGGCGAGCCGGAAATCAGCCGCTACTTTCGCGCCGTGATGCGGCTCCAGGGCTCCGACCTGCACATGGCGGTCGGCAATCCGCCCATGCTGCGCCTGCGCAACGTGATTCGGCAAATGGATCTGCCGCCCCTGACGCAAGAAGAAATGGAGCGGCTCGTTGCTCCAATCATCACGCCCCGATCGCAGGGCCAGCTGGATCAGAGCGGCGCCGCGGACTTCGCCTACATCGTGGGCAAGGGCGAAGGCCGGTTTCGCGTCAACCTCTTCAAGCAGCGCGGCCACTTCGGTCTCGTAGCGCGCCGCGTCAACGCCAATATTCCCACCTTCCAGAAGCTTGGCCTGCCGCCGGTGCTGGAACAACTCTGTTTGTATGACCAGGGCATGGTGATCCTGGCCGGCGTCACCGGCAGCGGCAAGAGCACCACCCTGGCCGCCATGCTCGACTACATCAATGAGCGCGAGCAGGTTCATGTTCTCACCATCGAGGATCCCATCGAGTACCTGTTCACGAACAAGAAAGCCGTCATCAACCAGCGCGAGGTGGGCATCGACGTGGCGGACTGGAAGACCGCCCTCAAACATGCGGTGCGCCAGGACCCGGACGTGATCCTGGTCGGGGAGATGCGCGACCGCGAGACCTTCGAAGCCGGCATCAACGCCGCCGAGACCGGCCACCTGGTCTTCTGCACCATCCACGCCTCGAGCGCGCCGAGCACCATCGGCCGCATTCTCGACCTGTTCCCGGCCGACATGCATCAGGCCATGCGCCAGAGTCTGGCCTTCAACCTCAAGGCGGTCGTCTGTCAGAAGCTGCTCCCGTCCATCAAGCCCGGTGTCCAGCGCGTCCCGACCAATGAGATCATGATCCTGAATCCGACCATCCGCGACTTGATCATCAAGGGCGAGGACAAAAAACTCCCCGATGCCGTGCGCATCGGCATGATTGAGGGCATGATCGATTTCAACGAGAGTTTGCGTCAGCTCGTCGCCCGCGGCGACGTGGACCAGGCCGCCGCCCTGGAAGCCTCGCCGAACCCCGAAGCTCTCAAGATGGCTTTCAAGGGGATCCGCTTGGCTCAACCGGGGATTCTCTGAGCCTTCGGCACGTGTGTCATTCAGGGTTTCGCCACGAACCGCTGGTCGAGCCGCAGACCCGAATCAACGCGGTTCGACCGCCGTCGGGCATCGCTGTGATAGAATGCGGAGAACGGAGGTGCCTCATGGCCGATATCACGATGCAAATACCCGACGACCTGAAGCGAAGCTGTCTCGCTTATGTGAGCGAGACGGCTAAGTCAGTCAAGCAAACCAGGGAGGACCCAGATGGCAGCGCCGCTGATTCTACTGATCGCCTTGGCATCGCTCAGCGATGCGGCACACGAACTGGCAGCGCCGGTAAGGCTGGAAGCCGCGGGCAAGCCGATCGACACGGCCGTTGGCCATGCCGCGCCTTTTGTTTGCGACTTTGATGGGGACGGCGTTAAGGACTTACTCGTCGGCCAATTTGGCGACGGCATCCTTTGGATGTACCGCAATGTCGGGACCAACAAGCAACCGAAGCTGGCCGCCGGCGTGAAGTTCAAAGACGGCAAGAAGGACGGCTGCGTGCCGACGGGCTGATGCGTTGGCTTTGGTCCCCAGTTGGTGGACCTTGATGGCGACGGTTATCCCGATATTATCTCCGGTTCGTGGCCGGGCGAACTGTTCTTGTTCCGCGGCGGCCCCGGTGGCAAGTTCGCCGCTCCCGAAATGCTCAAGGACAAGGACGGCAACATCATTAACATTGGCGGCGGCATGCGCGAACAGCCGGACGGCAGCATCTATATCACCGGCAACGCCACCTTTGAAACCACGTCCGAAGGCACGTTCGTCAATTATCACGGCAAGCGGATAAAGAGCACGGCCGAGAAACAGGTCCTGGTGACCGGGACGGCTTCCGCTGTGCACGCCGTCGATTGGGACGGCGACGGCCGCATCGATTTGCTCGTCGGCGACATCGGCGGCAATGTCTACCTTATCCCGAATGAAGGCACGACCAAAAAGTATGCCTTCGGCAAGCACCGCCCCTTGGAAGCAGGCGGCAAACCGCTTCGCGTCAATGGCGACGCCGGCCCCTTTGCCTGCGACTGGGACGGCGACGGCCTGATCGACCTGCTCGTTGGCGCAGGCGATGGCAGCGTCTGGTTCTATCGCAACATCGGCAGCGCCAAGGCCCCGAAGCTGGCTGCCGGCGTGCAACTGGTGGCCCCCGGCGAAGCCTCATTTGGCGCCGACGCACCCAGGGAGCCGCGCCGCGGCATACGTGCCAAGGTGTGTGCGGTTGATTGGAATGGCGATGGCCGGCTCGATCTCCTGGTTGGCGACTTTGCGACGCAGAAGCCCACTCTTCCCGAGCCCACGCCCGCGCAGAAAGCCGAGCAGGACAAGCTGCGCAAAGAGCTTGATGTCGTCACCGCGCGCTATCACCCCCTGGTTAACAAGCTAATCGGCAGCGGGCGCGTCAAGAGCAAGGAGGAGCAGGACAAGGTGCAAAAGGAGTTTAACGAGGTGACCCAGAAGATGCAGGATTTACGCAGCAAGCTCCCGCCGGAATACGAGAATCATGGCTGGGTCTGGTTATTCTTGCGTAAACCCTCCTCGGAGAAGCTCGGCGCGCGGTAGTGCTTTGTCAATCGTCGATTGATGAGTCGTTTAACCCGGAGCCAGCGGCGACGGCGATAACAGTCCGCTGACCGCCGT
>DASZFN010000333.1:0-4496 GCA_035939715.1 Gemmataceae bacterium
GCTGCGAAAATATTTGACCTCGCTCTGACTGGATAGCTCGGCATGGCTATCGGGGAAAGGAGTCGAAGAGCCCGGGCTGAAGCCGGTCTCGGGGCATTGTGGTTTTTCCTCGACAGGACCGGAAGAAGCCGCGGGCGATGACTCTGCCGCTCCGGGGCGGGCGTCCTGGCCATTCGCTGAGGAAAACCGGCCGGTGAAAAGACTTTCCGCCACGCTGAGAGCCAGCGATTCTCTGGGTGCGCCAGCCGCGCACTGGGTGCTCTCCTGTTGGCCCCGTAACCGCTTCACCTCTTCAAGCACGGCGTCCAGGCCCTGGCCCTGGATGAACTGCATGGCGTAGAAATGAATCCCCTCGTGCGCGCCGACGCCGAAGACCGGCACGATGTTGGTGTGATGCAAGCGGGCGGCTGCCTGGGCTTCGCGCTGGAAGCGCTCCAGGTGCTTGGGCTTGACCCAGCTGTGAAAGGGCAAGACCTTCAGGGCAACATGCCGGTGCAGTGACTCCTGCACCGCCTCGAACACGACACCCATGCCGCCCCGCCCCACTTCCCGCAGAATGTGATAATCGCCCAGTTGAGCGGGAATTGCCTGGTCGCTCTCTTCGGGAACATTATCGGACTCGCCTCCCTTGGGCCGCGCTTTTTCCATGACAACCAGGGCAGGAAACAGCTCGCGGATCTCCTCGGCCAGTTCAGGATATCTCTCGGTGTACTCGGTCAAGGATGGGCATTCGCCGGCCCGGTAGCGTTCCAGAAACGACTCCGCCAACTGGTCGAGCGGGTCGCGTTCAGCATGAGTCTCGATCATGGTAAGAGCCCTTGAATGCCTCCAGGCATTTCTATGAACAGCGCCTTGAGCCGCCGCAGGGCACGAATGTAGCGCTTGCTGGCGGTGTTTTCTTGAAGACCCAAAACCTGCGCGGTTTCGGCATTGCTGAGCTGCTCGAAATGCCGCAGCACGAGCACTTCGCGGTCCAAAGACTCCATGCTGTCCAGCACTTCCCGGACACGTCCCTCCAGTTCGGCGCGCATGGCGGCCTGGCTGGGGCGCAATTCATGTCCCAGGAGTTGGGCGGCCAGGGCGGCCGAGCTGGTCCCGGGAAGCGCACCTGCGTAGAGGGGGACTTCCCGGCCCGCATCGCGCATCTTTTTCCCAAGGTGATGCCGGTGCATGGCAATTAACTTCTGGCCGGTGATGGCGCGGAGCCACAAAAAGAAGGGCAGCGAGCGTTTCTTGAGGTAATCGTCCAATTGCACCGAGGCAGTTAAGAATGCCTCCTGGACAACGTCGGAAGGGTCGATCCGTCCCTTGAGCCGGGGATTGAGCCGCAGGGAAACCATGAGGCGCAGCCGCTCCCGGTGCCGGGCCAGCAAGTCGCCCCAGATCTCGCGATTTCCCGCGGCGACGCCCTGGAGCAGGCGCTCGGTTTCGCTGGAATTGCCTGATTGTGCAGGGCCCATAAGAACCAATATGCCGCGCCGCCCCTTTGGGGGACAAGCAAAATCAAATCTGTCGCCTTCGTCAATGACGCACGTGACCTCGCTTCGTGGGGAGGATCTTGCCCGCGTGTCGACAAACCGCCCTCATTCTTGTTCAGCAGCACGCGAGCGAGGGGGAACTCCTAGATTAATTGGACAGCCTCGTGTGAGGCAAGCGTTGGGAAGGGCTGTCGCGTTGCTACTGCAGAAAAGATTTGTGGCGGTTTTGTGGCGTTCGGAATCGCCCAGATTTGCAGGTCTGCTGCCAATGTCTTATTGACGCCCGACCACAAAGCGTTAGGATTCAACCAGTTGCCACAACTTGGAATCGGCAGCAAGCCGGCGGTCAGAGAATCCCGCCCTCTCCGTTTGCTTGTCTGCCCTTGAGTCGTAACTCCTTACCTCATGGGCTTTTGCCTTTCTGAGGACTCCTCAGGTGAAATGCTGTCGTCGCGTTCTGTTCTTCAGTACGGCCAGATGGGATTCAGCCGGCTGCTTCGTTCGGGCCCGGTGGAGTCGTCAAGGATCAAAAGGCATGTTCTTCAGCAACCCCTGGGCGACGTCGGCCAGCAAGTCGCGATCCATGCGGTGCCGGTCACCGAAGAAGGCGGAGCCGAAACCAATCGAGGGCGAAATCGTTGTAGTTGATCTCTGTGACGGATTCGGCTTTGAGCTGCACAACGAAGCTGTCTTCTGCAATCTGACCACGATTCCTGGCACAACGAGGAGGATTAATACGATAAAACGACTATCTAGATCTTAGAATGCTTACGTCAAATGACAGATTGCTTCGTGCCAGGTGACACTATCGTAGATTACGGCTCCGGGGACGTAGTTCTCACTTCTTCATCTGCGCCTCTAGTCTAGTTCAAGCAACAGTTTTTGAAAGTCGGATCGCGCGCGGATTGCGTCGAGGTCGTCGTTGGTCTTCATGCGGGCCAGCCGCTCCGGGTTTTTGAAGTAGCCGGCTGCCTGGGCCTTCCTCAGTAATTCGACTGCTCGGCTACCGTACTTGTCGGCCAGCTTCTGCCGTTCGACCGGCGGCAGACGGGCATCCTTGGCGACACCGGCGGCACAGCGCGCGTAGATGTAGGCGAAAGTGTAGAGGTTCAAAGGCTGGACCTGGCCTTCCGCCAGGAGGGTCGCCATTTCTGCCGTGGCCTGGGCGTGCTCGCCCAGATGCGCCAGCGGGGACGGGCGATAAAGCCGCATGTTGATGTGGGGTTGGCCTGCGCTCAGTTCGCGCATCCGCTTCCAGTCCTTGACTGCGTCCTCACGGCGTTTCAACTGCACGAGCGCCGTGGCGTGGCCCATGTGGGTGTCAAACAAGAACATGCGGGCGGTCACATTTCGCGGCCGCGAAGGACGAGTGACCCATGGCGAATGACCACTCACCTTAATACCGATACCATTCCGGCTTAAACGGCCCTTCGGCTTTCACGCCGATGTAGCCGGACTGCTTCGGAGAAAGCTTGGTCAGCTTGGCCCCGAGCTGCTCCAGGTGCAGCCGGGCCACCTCTTCATCGAGGTGCTTGGGAAGCAGATAGACCTTTTTCTCCATCTTCTTGCCGTTGGTCCACAGCTCGATCTGGGCAAGCGTCTGATTGCTGAAGGAATTGCTCATCACAAAGCTCGGATGGCCGGTGGCGCAGCCGAGGTTGACGAGGCGGCCCTTGGCCAGCACCAGCAGGCGCTTGCCGTTCGGCCAGATGACGTGATCGACCTGCGGCTTGATCTCTTCCCACTGGAGATCGGACAGTGCCGCAATCTGAATCTCGCTGTCGAAGTGGCCGATGTTGCAGACGATGGCGTTGTGCTTCATCTGGTCCATGTGCTGGCGCGTGATGACGTCCACATTGCCGGTGGCGGTCACGAAGATGTCGCCGAACTTGCAGGCCTCATCCATGGTGACAACCTGGAAGCCTTCCATGCAGGCTTGCAGCGCACAGATTGGATCCACCTCGGTGACGTAGACGGTGGCCCGGGCGGCTGCGAAGGCCTGCGCGCAACCCTTGCCGACGTCGCCGTAACCGCAGATAATTGCCTTCTTGCCGCTAACCATGACATCGGTCGCGCGCTTGATGCCGTCGATCAAGCTCTCCCGGCAGCCGTACAGGTTGTCAAACTTGCTCTTGGTCACGCAGTCGTTGACGTTGATCGCCGGAAACAGCAGTGTTCCCTTGGCCACGCGCTCGTACAGGCGATGGACGCCGGTGGTCGTCTCCTCGGAAACGCCGATGATGTTTTTGGCGACCTTGCTGTAGAAGTGCGGCTGGTCGGCCAGCGTGCGCTTGATCGATGCAAGCAGGACGCTTTCTTCTTCCGACTCCCCCTTGCGCTCGAGGATGGACGGATCTTTCTCCGCCTCGCAGCCCAGGTGGATCAAAAGCGTGGCGTCGCCGCCGTCGTCGAGAATCAAGTTGGGCGTGCCGCCGTCGCTCCAGGTGAAGAGGCGATGCGTGTAGTCCCAGTACTCTTCCAGCGTCTCGCCCTTCTTGGCAAACACGGGCGTGCCGCGCTTTGCGACAGCCGCGGCGGCGTGATCCTGCGTGGAGTAGATATTGCAGCTCACCCACCGGATTTCCGCGCCGAGAGCCTGAAGCGTCTCGATGAGCACGGCAGTCTGGATGGTCATGTGCAGGCTGCCGGCGATGCGCGCGCCCTTGAGCGGCTGGCCGGCAGAGTGCTTGCGGCGCATGGCCATCAGGCCGGGCATTTCATGCTCGGCAATGGCGATCTCTTTTCGGCCCCAGGCGGCGAGTGAAATGTCGGCCACGATATAAGGCGGCGTCTTGGCGGACTTTTGCTTCGGCGCCGCTTTTGGTGTTGCTACCACTGCCATGCTTCTGATCTCCCTTTCGACGTTCGTGCATAGGTCCAGCCGTTACGCGGGTTGGACACGAATTCGGAATTGATGGTTTGTCATTCAGTTTATGGTTGCGCCGGAATTTGTAACATAGCGCTCTGCCGCATTTCTGGCCGCGTCGATGAAGCGACGCATTCTTTCAGGATCTTTCC
>DASZFN010000334.1:0-6536 GCA_035939715.1 Gemmataceae bacterium
AGTGTTGATGACCACGGCGGGCGACGTCGGCCGGGAAATGTGGGCGCGCTGTCCGCTGCTGGGGCCCGGCGAAGCCATTGTGACATCGCCGCAGCTCAAGCGGCCTGTGGTCGTCACCATACGGCCGGCCATGAGTCAGCGAAAATTCGTGCGCTAAAACTGGTGAACCGTTTATCTTCGAGTGGCGAATCACTTTGCCGAAGCGAATCAGAGAATGAGTAAGATGAAGATTAATCCTAATCTTCCTCTTAATCTTTCTTGCGTGCTGTCGCTACGGCCGGGGCACGGGCTTGCCGCTTGGCGGAGATCCGCCAAACTGTTCTAGCCATTTGCGCTTCTGTTCCGTGAAATGCGCGGCCAGCCCCTGGGAGGGCTTGCCCGTCAGCGCCTGCCATTTCAGGAGTTGCTCCTCGCCGAGGAGATTCACGATGATATCCCGTGAGCCTTCGCCGTCGGCGGCGGGCGTCGGCCCATGACGCTCCGGCCAGCCGAACAGCCCCGGGTCGCCGACTTTATCCTGAATGGCGCGGAATTGTTTCACCTGGTCCGGTTTGAGCTGCAGGGCCTCGCCGACATCCGGATCCGAAAAGGCCAGCGCGCCGAGAAACTGAATCGCGATTTGCTTGAAGCGGCCGTGCTCGGCCGCGCTCAGGAGCTGGGCGACGTCGGTCTCCTGCTTGCGGGCCATCTCCAGGCGTCGTTGCTCGCGCTCGCCGGACAGAAGGCCATGGCTCTCCGACAGGCTCCTACGCCAGCCCTCCTGCATCCGGACGATGGCGTCGCGTTTGGCCCGGGAGAGTTGCAGTTCATCTTGAACCTCGGGCCAACGCAGCGGGATGTAGTAAAGCGAGCGCATGAGAATCTTGAGCTCGTTCAGGATTTTCGCGGCGCGGGCTTGGCTGGCGTCCAGGTCGGCCCGGGTGGAAGGGTCGTCGCGGCGCTGAATGATGAAGTCCTGATAGTAGGTGAGAGCCTTGCCGAGGATGCGCCAGCGCAGATCCTCGAGGTCGGGCCGATCCGCCAAATCCTCCTCGCCGATCTGGGCCAACTGATCGACGACCTGCCGTGCTTGCCGGAAACTGACCTGGGCGCGGGCGCGCTGGACGTCGGCTTCCTGAGCTTTCTGGCGCTCGCGCTCGTAGGCCTCGGCGATGAGAACGGTGGCCACGAACATGCCGGCCATGGCCAGGACCACCACGACGATGGCGGAAATCACCACGGGCCGGTGCCGCCGCGCCCACTTGGTAGTCTTCTCCACCAGCGATGGCCGCCGGGCGCGAATGGGCCGATCCTCCAGGAAGCGCTGCAGGTCCTCGGCCAATTCTCCCGCGGTGGCGTAGCGTTCGGCGGGGGCTTTGCCGATCGCCTTGAGGACAATCGTTTCCAGCTCCGGCGGGATCGAGCGGTCGATGGCGCGTGGCGGCTGCGGCTCGGTGTACAAGATCTGCTCCATGAGGGCCTGCCGGTCCGTGCCGTCGAAGATCGGCCGCAAGGTCAACAACTCGTAGAGCGTCGCTCCCAGAGAGTAGATATCCGTGCGCTGGTCGATGAGGGAACGCTGGCCGCCGGCCTGCTCGGGACTCATGTAGCGCAAGGTGCCCAGGAGCTCGCCGGTCATGGTCAGGCTGGTGGCGCTCTGGAAAAAGGCCAGGCCAAAATCGGTGATCCAGAGATTGCCGCCGGCGTCCAGGAGCAAGTTGGCCGGCTTGATGTCGCGATGGATGATGCCGGCCTGGTGGGCGTGTTCGACGGCCTCGGCGGCTTTCTGGATGAGCTGGGCGATCCTGCGGAAAAAGTGGACGCGCCGCGTGGAACGCTCGGTGGAGAAAGAGGCGTGGTGGGCCGCGGCGGTCTCGGCGCCGTAGAGTCCCGGGCCGTCGGGCATTGGCGCATCGACCGCCGAGGCCGCTTTTCCCGCCGTGGCTTCGCTCCTGCCTGCGGGGATGGCCGCACTGGATGGCTCTGCCACCTTTCTGGCTTCGCGCGGGCGCAGTTCCTCGATCAGCGCTGCCAGGCTTTGTCCGTCAATAAGCTGCATGGCGTAATAATGGACGCCGCGCTCGTGGCCCACGCCGTAGACCGGAACGATGTTCGCATGGTGCAGTTGCGCGGCGGCCTGCGCCTCGTTCTGGAAGCGTTGCAGTTGTTTCGGATCAAACGCGGCCGCGAAAGGCAGTACTTTCAAGGCGACGCGGCGATTGAGCGACGTCTGGAACGCCTCATAAACGATGCCCATGCCGCCCCGGCCGATTTCGCGCAGCAACTGGAATTCGCCGATCTGACCCAGCTCCGTCCCGGCCACAGCCTTTTCCGAGCGCAGCAGGCGCCGCTCCGGCCTAACAGGGCTGTTCGCGAGAGCGGCTTCGCGCAAGGGAGCGGCCAGGCGGCTCATCTGATCGCGCAGCGTCAGGAACTCCTGTAACTCGGCAGCGAACTCTGGGTAACGAGCGAGATATTGCCGCCGGTCGGGGGCACGGCCTTGTTGCACTTCCTCGACATAGGCGATGAGCAGTTCGTTCAGACGCGTTTCGCGCTCGGCGTCGTTGCAGGGCTCGGTGTTCATGGCTTACTCGCTGGTCGCCTCCTGAAGCAGCTCGCGAAGCGTCTTGAGACCGCGGAACAGCAGGCCGATGACGGAGTTCTTGCTCCGGCCCATTTGTTCGGCGGCCTCGGCGAGCGTGCAGCCGTTCAGGTGATGCAGTTCAATAGCCAGGCGCTGGTTTTGCGGCAGGCGGCTGAGGGCGTCGGCCAGGCGTAAGTGCAGCTCCTCGCGCACCAGGCGCTGGCTCGGCGAGGACTGGTCGGCGACTAACCAGACGTCCAGGCGGGCAGCGGCATCCTCCAGGGAGCGCTCGCGGTTGAGGTCGCGCATGCCGGTGCCGAAGCGGCGCATGGCCCCGGCCAGATGGTTCGCCAAAATCTGCCGCAGCCAACCGAGCAGTTCTGCCTCGGTGTGTCCGCGAAACTGCTCGCGGTTCACATGTGCAGAAAGCAAGGTCTGCTGGACCACGTCGGAGGCGTCGAGCTTGCCGTGCAAGCGGGGGTGGAGCTGCAGCCGGGCAAGCATCCGCAGATACTCACGGCAACGCTCGAGCCCAAGGTCGGCCTCGGCCCCCTCGTCCATGGTGTTCCCCCTAGCCTAAGATGCACCGGGCCATTCCGCTAGGCGCATTTTGCAATATTTCGGCCAGCGCCACACCCTGGTTCCCAGGCTCTGCCTGGGAACGAGTCGCATTTTGAAGATTTTTCCACGGCCCGCGCCTAATGTGCCACTGGCATGCATCTCTTGTTGCGGAGAGCAGCGCTGCCCGACAGGCAAGAAGGCTGCGAAGCTCGAAGTTGCTCAGACTATTCCTGTGGATCTCAGGATACCTGCCTCGCATGGGCTTGGCAATTGTTCCGATAGCGAGCCTTGAGACAAGGGAACCGGGGAGCAGGCAGGCGCGGAAGCGATACAACCACGGAAAACACAGAGAGCGCGGATAACGTTAGACATCCAGTCCGTGCGCTCTGTGTTCCGTGGTTAATCTTTGCCGATCAGAAACCACTCGCGCCAAAGAGAGCCTGCACCGCCTGGTTCCACCAGTCCTGCGAATCGCTTTTGTGCTTCTGATAGTATTCGACGGAGCCGACGAAGCCTGCCACCACGTCCTCGTTGGTAGCCGTACCGCTCTCGAAGCGATTCACCCAGCCGGCGACCTCGGCAGCGGTGGGAGCGCGACCAAGATACTGCTGATAATCCGCCGTGACGCGCTGACTTTCGCGCTCCGCGCTGGCGGCGAACTGGTAGGCGATGCTGGTGGTCGAGACGCCGTTGGCCAGAGCCTGCAGCCATTGATTGATCTCGGCTTGCGAGGGCGTTCGACCCAACAGGCTTTGGTACATGGCGGTGATCCAGCCGGACCCGAGCCCGCCATGGTTCTTAATGAATTCATTGGAGCCGATGAAGGCTGCCTCCAGATGCTCGTCGGTCAGGCCCTTTTGCATCTGGGCAACCCAGCTTGCCAGGCCGGCGCTGTCCGGCGTGCGGCCCAGGTAGCGCTGGTAGGCGGCGGTGACAATGCCGCTGTAATATTCGCTGCTGTGCGTGAGTGAGCCGGCCATCGCCGTTAGGAAACTCGGCGCCGCGCCAATCTGGCCGGCCGGCACGCCAAGGATGGCCTCGTAAGCCGAAGCGAACCAATCCGACGCATTGCCGTAATGGTTCCGAAAGTACTCGGCGGAGCCGACAAAGCCGGCCACGATGTCTTCATTCGTCTCCGAACCATTTTCAAAGGCATTCACCAAGCTGGTGACCTCGGCGGAGGTGGGGGCACGCCCCAGATATTGCTGACAGTTCGCGCTAACGACCTGACGTTCCCGTTCCGCGCTGGCGGCAAAGCCGTAGGCGATGGTGACTGTTGATTCTCCGTTCGCCAGTGCCTGGAGCCAGGTGTTGACCTCGGCTTGCGAGGGCGTCCGGCCAAGAAGGTTCTTATACATACCGGTAATCCAGCCCGCGCCGGCGCCGCCGTGGGCCTGGATGTATTCGTTGGAGCCGATGAAGTTCGCTTCCAGGTGCTCATCGGTCAGCCCCTGGTGCATTTGCGAAACCCAGCTAGCCAGCCCGGCACTATCCGGCGGACGGCCCAGGTAGTTCTTGTACGCCGCGGTCACGACGATGGCGTAGTACTCCGAGCTGTGCGTCAAATCTGAGGCGACGGCGGTTAGCCAGCTCGGCGGCAGCCCCATCCGCGCAACATGGAGCATTGTGCTGGCGGTGAATCCGGCGGCCGTGGCTGTGAGCGTGTAGGCGCCCGCGGCGCTGACGATCAGGTTGCCGAAACTCGCCACACCGCCGCTCACGGTCGCGGAGGTGGTGCTGCCGGAGGTGAAGCCGCCAGGCCCACCGGTCGCCGCCAAGGTGACGGTGTCGGAGTTGTCGCCGGTCAAGAGATTGCCAAACGAATCTTGAATTTGGGCGGTGATGGCCGGGGTGATAAAGGCGCCGGCTGTGGTGCTTGGCGGGAGCGCGGCGAACGAGACTTGCGCCGCAGCCCCAGGCTTTACGGTGATTCCGGATTGGGTTCCCGTGATGGACGCCGTGTTCGCGTCCGTCGCGGTCAAGCTTTGCGTGGCGGCCGTCTTCAGGGTGACGCTGAATGAGTGGCTGCCCTTGTCCGCGCTCACAAACGTGTAGTTCGCGGGCAAGCCGGCCAGCAAGTCCGTGCTGGTGAAATGCACCGTGCCAACATAACCCGTGGCGACGATGCCAGCGGCATTGGTGGCCGTCACGGTTACGGTGCCGGCACTGCCGGCGGTGATCGACGTTGGGAAGCCGGACACACTAAACCGGCTGGCTACCGCGGCAGTTACGACGATCCCGGACTGGCTTGCCGTCAGCGATGCGTTGCCCTGGTCCGTAGCTGTGAGACTCTGAGTCCCCAGTGTCTTCAGGGTAATACTGAACGAGTGGCTTCCTTTGTCCGCGCTCACAAAGGTGTAGTTGGCGGGCAAGGTGGCCTGCGCATCGGTGCTGGCAAAATGCACGATCCCAACGTAGCCGGTGGCCACGTTGCCAAAAATGTCTTTGGCCGTGACGGTCAAGTTTCCAGCAGCACCCGCCGTGATCGAGGCGGGAAAACCGGACGCGACAAGCTGGCCGGCGGCCGCTGAAGTCACCACGATACCGGACTGCGTTCCGGTGATCGACGCCGTGGTCTTGTCCGTGGCGGTCAAGCTTTGGGTCGCGGCGGTTTTCAAGGTAACACTGAACGAATGGCTGCCGTTGTCCGCGCTGACGAAGGTGTAATCCGCGGGCAAAACGGCCTGCTTATCCGTGCTGGTGAAATGCACGGTGCCCAGATAGCCGGTGGTTGAGTTGCCAAAGGCGTCCCTCGTAGTAACCGTCGCGGTTGCGGCGACGCCGGCCGTGCTGGGACTCGGGAAGCCGGATACGCTGAATTGGCTCGTGGCTGCGGCAGTCACGACAATCCCGGGCTCGGTGCCGGTGATCGCCGCATTGCCTGTGTCCGTCGCCGTCAAGGACTGGGGCGCCGCGGTCTTCAGGGTGACGTTGAAGGAATGAGCGCCCTTGTCGGCGCTGACAAACGTGTAATTGGCCGGTAGGCCGGCTAGTTTGTCCGTGCTGGTGAAATGCACCGCCCCCGCATAGCCGGTCGCCACGTTGCCGAAGGCGTCCTTGGCCGTAACGGTCACCGTTCCGGCGGTGCCGGCCGTGATGGTAGTTGGGAAACCGGCCACCATGAGCTGACTGGCCGCCCCAGGCGTGACTGTGATTCCAGACTCGCTTCCCTTGATCGAGGCGTTGCCTGTATCCGTGGCCGTCAAACTCTGGACCGCGGCGGTCTTCAGGGTAACGCTGAACGAGTGACTGCCCTTGTCCGTGCTCACAAAGGTATAGTCGGCGGGCAAGCCGGCCTGTCCATCCGTACTGGTGAAGTGCACCGTGCCGACATAGCCGGAGTCCACATTGCCAAAAGAATCTTCGGGTGTGACGGTTACGGTTCCAGCGGCGCCGGCGGCGATTGAGGTCG